>CANRJU010000088.1 GCA_947631075.1 uncultured Lachnospiraceae bacterium | reverse complement strand
ATTGAGGGACGCATGAAGACGGCGCTGTATGTGGCCGCCGTGGTCCGCGCTTACCGTCAGGCGGTGGATGATTTTTTTGAGGATCCGGAGAAATACAAGAGCCGGATTCCGTATTACAAAAATGAGATTCAGATGTGCACCTACCGTCTGTTCACCACGGGATTCTTTTTCGGACCGGCGGATTACGAGAGCCAGATTTATGAAAATAATACCTATGTGAAGGGCAGTACCTATCTGGGCATGATCGAGCAGGTGGACGGAGACGGCATCGTGACATTTGAACAAAAAAATAAATTTTCTGTGGGGGAGACCATCGAGCTGATGCTCCCGAACGGGGAAAATGTGGAGGCAAAAGTCGCCGCCATGTGGAATCACATGGGCGAGCCCGTGGAGAGCTGTCCCCACCCAGGGGAGAAGATCCGCATGAAGCTCAGCGCGGGGGCGGCCCCTTTTGTGATCATGAGAAAGAGGGAAGAAGACCATGAGCGTTAAAATGGAAGTGTTGAAGCTGTTGGAGACTCACAGGGAAGAAGATATTTCCGGCCAGGAGATCGCCGAGTGCCTGGGAGTTACCCGGTCGGCGGTCTGGAAGGCGGTAAACGCTTTAAAAAAAGACGGCTACCTGGTGGACGCCGCCAACAAGAGGGGATACCGCCTGAAAACGGGATGCGATATTCTGTCGGCGGAGGGCATTTATCCGGCGCTGCGTGAAAGGTACCGGAACCGGGAGATCGTCGTGTGCCGTCAGGTGGATTCCACCAATCAGGAGGTAAAGCGGCGGGCCTTGGAGGGAGCCACAGAGGGACTGGCGGTGCTGGCGGAGGAGCAGACGGCAGGCCGGGGCCGAAGGGGGCGCAGTTTTTTTTCTCCGTCGCAGAGCGGCATTTACATGAGCGTTTTATTCCGTCCGGGGGAAGAACAGGCGGAGCAGATCGTACTGATTACTACGGCGGCGGCGGTGGCGGTGTGCCGCGCGATCCGGCGTCTGCTGCCGGTGGATCCGAAAATCAAGTGGGTCAATGACGTATATCTGAACAATAAAAAAATCTGCGGCATACTGACCGAGGCCATATCCGATTTTGAGAGCGGCCGCATCGATACGGTAGTCGTGGGAATCGGTATCAACTACTATGTGCCGGAGCAGGGGTATCCCGATGAGATAAAGAAAGTGGCGGACGCCATCTGCGCCGATGGATTTTTGGTGCCGAGAAACCGGCTGGCCGCGGCGGTTCTCAATGAATTGTATTCTCTGTATGAAAATCTGGCGGATCGCTCTTTTATGGAGGACTACCGGGCGTGGTCCAATGTGCTGGGGCGGGAGGTCCGTTTTACCGAGGGGCGCACGGAGACGGGGGAGGAGAAGTGGGTCCGCGGAAAAGCCGTGGACATCGACGATAACGGCGCGCTGATTGTCCAGCTGTCGCGGGGAAAGAAAGTGGCGCTGCGGACGGGAGAAATCACGCTGCGCCTGAATAAGAGCAGCAAAAAATGAAAGGATCCGAATTATGACAAAAACCTTTGACACATTGGAAAAAAAGGAGAGAGTGATTCTGGTAGCCGTGGATACGGGACAGAATACTACAGATGTAGAAATATCGTTGGACGAGCTGGAGGAGCTGGCGGACACCGCCGGCGCCGAGACGGTGGGACGGCTGGTCCAGAACCGGGAGGCATTTCATCCGGGAACCTATATCGGAAAGGGAAAAATGGATGAGCTGCGGGAGATGGCGGGGAGAGTTCGGGCGGACGCCGTGATCTGCGACGACGAGTTATCCCCCGCTCAGATTACGAATCTGCAGGAGGAGCTCCAGGTGAAGGTGATTGACCGGACGGTCCTGATTCTGGATATTTTTGCCGCCCACGCAAGGACCAGCGAGGGAAAACTCCAGGTAGAGCTGGCGCAGCTGCGCTACCGCTCATCCCGCCTGACGGGCTTCGGGCAGTCGCTCTCCAGGCTTGGGGGCGGCATCGGCACCAGGGGGCCGGGCGAGAAGAAGCTGGAGGCGGATCGGCGGCTCATCAAGGATCGGATCGCCCTGCTCAACCGCCAGCTCAAGGAGGTCGTGCAGAACCGCGAGACGATGCGGCGGCAGCGCGAGAAGAACCAGACGCCCACCGTGGCCATCGTAGGGTATACCAACGCGGGAAAATCCACCCTGCTCAACGCGCTGACCGAGGCGAACGTGCTGTCGGAGGACAAATTATTTGCCACGCTGGACCCCACCACCCGCTCGCTTCTTTTGGAGGACGGGCAGAAAATTCTCTTTACCGACACGGTGGGCTTTATCAGCAAGCTCCCGCACCAGCTGATCCGGGCTTTCCGCTCGACGCTTGAGGAGGCGAAGTACGCGGATCTGATTCTGCATGTGGTGGACGCCTCCAATCCGAATTATGAGAGACAGATGGACGTGGTCTACGAGACATTGAAAGAGCTAGAGGTGCGGGACAAGCCGGTCATCACGGCGTTTAACAAAATCGACCGGTTAGAGGATGGGCAGCGGGCCGGATTAAAGGATCCAAACAGCAGCCGGGCGGTGAAAATATCGGCAAAAAAATCCGCGGAGCTGGATATTCTTTTGCGGGAAGTGGAGACAGTCCTCAACGCGGGGATGGTTCTCATGGAGAAAGTCATTCCCTATGACGAGGCGGGAATTATCCAGAAAATCCGCCAGTACGGGAAGCTTATGGAGGAAGATTACAGAGAGAACGGGATTTTTGTCAAGGCGTATGTGCCTCCTTTTTTATCCTGAAATTTTTATTCGGATGGGGAGAATGGCGAGAAAAGATTGCATTTTATGAAAAACCCCCTTATAATAAGAAACAGTGTAACGAATGAGGAGCAGAACATAAGATGATAGTAGGTGTTTATGATACCGGAGGTCAATTCTGACCTCAACATCACAGGATGAGAGGAGGATGAGGATGGAAGAAGAAAAGACGACAGGATTAGTCGAGACATTTGATACCGGCGAACTATCTACAGAGATGATTCCGCCTGATTTTACAGATCCGGACATACTGTTCCAGATTCTTTTAAAGACGGTGAGCAATTACCATCCCTCCAGCGATCTGAATATAATTACAAAGGCATACGAGCTGGCCAAGGACGCCCACAAGGACCAGAAGCGCAAGTCCGGCGAGCCGTATCTGATCCATCCGGTGTGCGTGGCGATTATTCTGGCACAGCTGGAGATGGATAAGGAGACCATCGTGGGCGGCCTGCTCCACGACGTGGTCGAGGACACGAAATATACGACCGAGGATCTGACGGAGATGTTCAGCGAGGAGATCGCCGCGCTGGTGGACGGCGTCACCAAGCTGACCCAGTTGAACTATGTGGCGGACAAGGTCGAGGTGCAGGCGGAGAACCTGCGCAAGATGTTTCTGGCGATGGCGAAGGATATCCGCGTCATCATCATCAAGCTGGCCGACCGCCTCCACAACATGCGGACCATGCAGTTCATGAAGCCGGAGAAGCAGAAGGAAAAATCCAGGGAGACGATGGACATCTACGCGCCGATCGCCGACAGGCTGGGTATATCCAAGGTGAAGGTGGAGCTTGACGATCTGTCTCTTCGGTATCTGGAGCCGGAGGCCTATGCCGATCTGAGCGAGCGGTTCAACGCCATCAAGGGCTCTAAGGAGAACTTTATCAAGGATATTATGGAGGAAGTGGATAAGCGCCTGGTGGAGAACAACATCAAGGCCACCATCGACGGCCGCGTAAAGCACTTATTCAGCATATATAGGAAAATGGTCAAGCAGGATAAGACGCTGGACCAGATTTACGATTTATTTGCCATCCGTATTATTGTGGACAGCGATCAGGAGTGCTATACGGCGCTGGGAATCATTCACGAGATGTACAAACCGATTCCGGGGCGCTTTAAGGACTATATCGCCATGCCAAAGCCCAACCACTACCAGTCGCTGCACACGACTCTGATCGGGCACAACGGGCAGCCCTTTGAGATTCAGATCCGCACCTACGAGATGCACCGGACGGCGGAGTACGGCATCGCCGCCCACTGGAAATACAAGGAGACCGGCGGCAGCAGCGCGGACGACAACAGCCAGCGCGAGGAGGAGAAGATGGCGTGGCTGCGCAGGATTCTGGAGTGGCAGCACGACATGGACGACAACCGGGAATTTTTGAGCGTCATCAAGAGCGACCTCGACCTGTTCTCGGACCGGATCTATTGCTTTACTCCTGGCGGCGACGTGAAGAACCTCCCGGCGGGCTCTACGCCCATCGATTTTGCTTACGCGGTTCACAGCGCGGTGGGAAACCGCATGGTGGGAGCCAGAGTCAACGGCAATATTGTCAAGATGGACTATGAGATTCAGAACGGCGATCAGGTGGACATCATCACCAGTCAGAACAGCCGGGGCCCCAGCCGCGACTGGCTGAAAATTGTCAAGAGCACGCAGGCGAAGAACAAGATCAACCAGTGGTTCCGGAACGAATTTAAAGAGGACAATATCATCAAGGGCAAGGAGCTTCTGCACACCTATTGTAAAAATAAAGGAATTGATCTGGCGCCCCTGTTAAAGAGCCAGTACACGGACGCCTGCATACGCAAGTACGGGTTCAGGGACTGGGAGTCTGTCTGCGCCGCCATCGGCCACGGAGGGCTGAAGGAAGGCCAGGTCATCAATAAATTAAAGGACGAATATGACAAGAAGAACCGCCGGATCGTCTCGGACGCGCAGGTGCATGAGATGATTGAAAATGTCCGGGAGAACACGAGGCGGGAGACGGGGGAGGTTCCCCAGAGCGGAAACGGCATTATCGTCGAGGGACTCAACGACCTGGCGGTGCGCTTTTCCAAGTGCTGCAATCCCGTTCCCGGCGATGAGATCGTGGGCTTTGTCACCAGGGGGCGCGGCGTGTCCATTCACCGGACGGACTGCGTGAACATGATTCACCTCCCGGTGGAGGAGAAGAACCGCCTGATCGAAGCCGAGTGGAGTCCGGAGGCGACAAAGAGCGGCGAGTTCTATCCGGTCGAGATCGTGATTTACTGCTATAACCGCAGCGGCGTGCTGCTCGATGTATCGCGGATTTTCGCGGAGAATAATATTGACATAAAATCCATGAATGTCCGTGTCAACAAGCAGGATCACGCCACGCTGACCATCGGCTTTGAGACGAACAGCGTGGATCAGTTGGAGAGGCTGATCGGCAAGCTGCGGAGCGTGGAGAGCGTGACCGATATTGAGCGCAGCACTAATGGCTGAAATAATCGTATCAGAAAGTGAGGAAATTATCGATGGAAATAACCATTCTGACCGTGGGGCCGATTCAGACCAACTGTTATATTGCGGCTATGGACGGGAAAAATGAGTGCGTCGTGATCGATCCGGGAGAAGAAGCGGATAAGATCGCGGGATATATAGAGAGAAAAGGGCTGATCTGCCGGGGAATTTTGCTGACCCACGGGCATTTTGACCACATTACGGGCGTGGTGCCTCTGGCGGCGCGGACCGGGGCGAAGGTGTACGCCTATGAGGGCGAGCGGGATCTCATGATGGATCCGGCTATGAACGGATCGGCCATGGTGGGCTACGAGATGGCGCTGGAGCCGGAGATTCTTCTGCGGGATGGACAGGCATTGGAGATTGCCGGGATGAAATTCAAGGTAATCTACACGCCGGGACACACCGTCGGCGGCTGCTGCTATTACGAGGAGGAGCAGAAGGTCTTATTCAGCGGGGACACGATTTTCATGGAATCGGTGGGCCGCACGGATCTGCCGACCGGAAACG
Source organism: uncultured Lachnospiraceae bacterium (assembly GCA_947631075.1). Classification (GTDB taxonomy): domain Bacteria; phylum Bacillota; class Clostridia; order Lachnospirales; family Lachnospiraceae; genus Eubacterium_F. The sequence continues at coordinate 3,517 of CANRJU010000088.1, read as the reverse complement.
GAAGGCAGCTCTTAGAATCCGTCCGGGAAAAGGTGCTGACCTTGCCGGAGGACGTGCAGATTTATCCGGGGCACGGGCCGGAGACGACCGTGGGATATGAAAAGAGAAACAATCCGTTCGCGTGCGATTGACGGCGGGAGGAACACATGCCATGATACATTTTGAAATTCGCAAGGAACCGGGCAGGCCCGCGGAATTTTCCTATGATATCAAGTCTCTCGCCCAGGAATTTTTTCCGGAGAAGGAATGTTTTGTGGACGAGAGGGAGGACTGGGCCGGGGAGGAGGGCTATCCGATCCGCTGTGAATTGGACGGAGAGGAGATTATCCGCGAAAAGCTGCCTCCCGGCTACAATAAAAATACGGTTAAAAACCTGATTTATAATACCTGCAAAAAGATTAGCGGCAGGGAGCTTCCATGGGGAATCCTCACTGGAATCCGCCCCGCCAAGATCGCGCTGCGAATGCTGCTTGCGGGGGATAGCGGGCAGGAAACAGAGCAGACGCTGCGGGAGGAGTATCAGGTCAGTCCGGGGAAAACTAAGCTGGCGGTTCAGGTGGCGCAGAAGGAGGCCGCTCTCATGGGGCGCTTCGACCATAAGAACGGGTACAATATTTACATCGGGATTCCGTTCTGTCCCTCCATTTGCCAGTACTGCACATTTTCCTCCTTTGACTACAAGAAGTACCGGAAAAAAGTGGACGCGTATCTGACGGCGCTGGAAAAGGAGATGGCTTTCGCGGCGGACTTTTTTTCAGACCGGGAACTCCACACCATCTATGTGGAGGAGGGACGCCGACCTCTCTGTCCGAGAAGGAGCTGCGACGGCTGATGGATATGATCCACCGCTATCTGCCGGTGGAAAAGACGGCGGAATTTACGGTGGAGGCGGGCAGGCCGGACAGCATCACGGCGGCCAAGCTTAGGATTTTGAAGGCGGCGGGCGTCACGAGAATCTCCATCAATCCCCAGACGATGAAACAGCACACATTGGACATCTTGGGGAGAAAGCACACGGTCGGACAGGTGCGGGAGGCCTTTTCGCTCGCGAGGCGGGAGGGATTTGACAACATCAACATGGATCTGATTCTGGGACTGCCGGAGGAGACGGAGGAGGACGTGCGAAACACATTTTCCGAGGTTCTAAAGCTGGAGCCGGAGAGCGTGACGGTGCACACGCTGGTGATCAAGCGCGCCTCGCGAATGCGGCGGGAGCAGATGGAGCAGGGGGGAGAGATCCGGCCGGAGGACGAGCTGATTCCCCGCATGCAGGACATGAGCCAGGAGCTCTTGTGGCAGCAGGGGTACGAGCCCTATTACATGTACAGGCAGAAGAACAAGGCGGGAACCACGAGGAATACCAACCAGGAGAACGTGGCGTTCGCGAAGCCCGGCAAGGAGTGCCTCTATAACATTTTTATTATGGAGGAATTGGAGACGATTGTGGCCCTTGGCTGCGGCGGCTCTACCAAGCAGGTCGTCCTGGAGGAGAACCGCATGGAGCGGATCGGCAACGTAAAGGGCGTGGAGGAGTACATCGCCCGCCTGGACGAGATGATTGAGAGAAAGCGGAGCGCTTTTACCATATAGGAAAGTGCAAAAAAATGTACTAGAAGTACATCAGTACTAAAAGTACTTCCGTACTTCAATACTGAAGTACTTAAAAACTTAGAGAGAGGAGATTGACAGAGCATGGCTTTGAAGAAAAAACCGACCACCGGGATGAAGGATATTCTTCCGGCGGAGATGGAAATACGGGATTATGTGATACAGATGATCAAGGAGACGTACAAGACCTTTGGCTTTCAGTCCATTGAGACGCCCTGCGTGGAGCACATTGAAAACCTCAACAGCAAGCAGGGCGGGGAAAATGAAAAGCTGATTTTTAAGATTATGAAGCGGGGACAGAAACTGAATCTGGAGACGGCCAAGACGGAGGCGGACCTTGCGGACAGCGGCCTGCGCTACGATCTGACCGTGCCCTTGTCCCGGTACTACGCGAACAACGCCAATGAGCTTCCATCGCCCTTTAAGGCGCTGCAGATGGGGAATGTGTGGCGGGCGGACCGTCCCCAGAGAGGTAGATTCCGCCAGTTTATGCAGTGCGATATCGACATTCTCGGAGAGCCGACCTATCTGGCGGAAATTGAGCTGATTCTCGCCACCACGACGCTTCTCGGAAAACTGGATTTTACCAATTTTACTATCCGGATCAACAACCGGAAGCTGTTAAAGGGTATGGCAAAATACTGCGGGTTCCCGGAGGAGTCCTACGACGACGTATTTATCATTCTGGACAAGATGGACAAGATTTCGATGGACGGCGTGGAGTCGGAGCTCATCGAGGCGGGGTACGAAAAAGACGCCGTTTCGCGCTGCAAAGAGCTGTTTGAGAGCGTGACGGGCGATCTGGACGGCGTGCGCAGGATGAAGGAAAAGCTGGGCGACTGTCTGGAGGCCGGTGTTGCGGAGGATCTGGAGACGATTATCTCCACGGTTGAGGCGGTCCGGACGGCGGATTTTAAAATTGTGTTCGATCCCACGCTGGTGCGCGGGATGTCCTATTATACCGGCCCGATTTTCGAGATCGCGATGGACGAGTTCGGAGGCTCCGTGGGCGGCGGCGGGCGCTACGATGAGATGATCGGGAAATTTACCGGGAACGACATATGCGCCTGTGGATTTTCCATCGGATTCGAGCGGATTGTCATGCTGCTCTTGGAGCGGAATTACAAGGTGCCGTCGGCGGCGGTGAAAAAGGCGTTCCTCATCGACAAGAAGGCCTCGCCGGAGCTGATGCGCCAGGTGATCGAGACGGCGAGGGAGGAGCGCGAGAAGGGAGTCCAGGTCAATATCAGCATCATGAAGAAAAACAAGAAGTTCCAGAAGGAACAGCTGACGGCCGAGGGCTATGAGGAAATACGGGAGTGGTTTGCGGATTAAAAGCCAATGAAAATGGAGGATATAAAAAATGGCAGAATCAATGAGAGGCTTAAAGCGCAGTTGTCGCTGCGCGGAACTTTCGACGGAGCAGATCGGTCAGACAGTGACCGTTATGGGCTGGGTGCAGAAGAGCAGAAATAAGGGCGGAATTATCTTTGTGGACCTGCGGGACCGCTCGGGGCTCATCCAGTTAATTTTCGAGGAGAGCACCGCCGGCAAGGAAGGGTTTGAGAAGGCGTCGAGGCTGCGCAGCGAGTTTGTGGCGGCCGTGACGGGAGAGGTGACAAGACGCTCCGGCGCGGTCAATGAGAATTTAAAGACCGGGGAGATCGAGATCGTGGCGAGAGATATCCGGATTCTCTCCGAGTCCGAGACGCCGCCGTTCCCCATCGAGGAAAATTCCAGAACCAAGGACGAGCTGCGGCTGAAATACCGTTTTCTCGACCTGCGCCGCCCGGATCTCCAACGGAACCTGATGCTGCGCAGCCAGGTGGCGATGGTGATGCGCCAGTTCTTGACGGAAGAGGGATTTCTGGAAATCGAGACGCCGTTTCTCACCAAGAGCACGCCGGAG
>CANRJU010000087.1 GCA_947631075.1 uncultured Lachnospiraceae bacterium | reverse complement strand
CGTAAAGTGCTGTGATTTTTAAGCTGTCCTTGTTCTTCATTCTATCCTGCTCCTTTCTTTCGGAGTGCTTTCCACATCCCACATTGACAGCATATATCTTCTAATACGTTTTTAGTCTCTCATGAGACCGTTGCCATTACAGGGGATGTGTAGTGGCGGCTTATTTTTTATTCTTGAGAATCTGATAACAGAAACCAATAAGGTAAACAATGAACAGGCATATCTGAATAAAGTCGGCATATGTAAGAGCCATAAAGATAAAATAACTTGGGAACAGCGTAAGTTGGGAGAAGTGGCTGATATAGTTGGTGGGGGAACACCAAGTACAGGAGTTTCTCAGTATTGGGATGGTGATATAGATTGGTATGCGCCTGCAGAAATTGCAGACCAAATATATATTGATTCAAGTCAAAGGAAGATTACAGAATTAGGATATAATAATAGTTCTGCCAAAATTTTACCTCCTGGAACAGTTTTATTTACCTCTCGTGCAGGAATTGGAAAAACTGCTATTTTAGCCAGAAAAGGCTGTACTAATCAGGGATTTCAGTCTATCGTACCTCGCAAAGATAAATTGGATTCTTATTTTATTTTTACTCGAACAGAGGAATTAAAACATTATGGCGAGACAGTAGGAGCAGGTTCAACATTTGTCGAAGTATCAGGGAAGCAAATGGCCAATATGGAGTTGATGATGCCAAGACATTTCGCAGAACAGAAAGATATAGGTGTGTTTTTTTCAAAGATTGATACTATCATCACCCTTCACCAGCGTAAGTGTAATGAACAGTAATCTTGTGATTTTTAATAATATAATGAAGAAAAACATACAGCATACGACATCAAGAAAGAGAAAAAAGAAAATTATTTCAACAGTGTTTCCTAAAATAATCCGAACAGTTATAGATAATAAAGTATCTTGGAAAAATATTTTTTGCAACATATATTTTTTATTCATCACGCTTACGCTGGTGAAGGGTAATTAGAGTATCTAATTTTCTTAAATAGATACTAATCTTATCTTGTTCTTCCCGATTTGGCATCATAATTCTATACTCAGAATACTCCTGCGCATTAACACCTGGTTGCCCAGAACGCTGTGAAGTAATCGCAATATATTTTTTGTAATTTTTTGTCAGTGTATTCTGAAAAACAAATTCCGGGTTAATATTTTTCTTTATTTGGGCTTTAATTAAGAAGCCAGCATAATACACTAATCCATCCGAAGGCCTGTATATATAGGTTTTCCCCACGCTAGCCCCTGTTCTTGCAAAAAGAATATCTCCATCCTTCAATTTATAATTTTCTGCATTATCTAAATCAATATCCGGAGAAGTAACATTGTCTAAAATAAAATCATGTGATGTATCATCTATATCCGTAATTCTGATATACTTATTTATTCCATCAAATTCTTTTGCTGCAGCATTTAAACCATATTCAAAAGATTCACTAACATCCCCCAACTTACGCTGTTCCCAAGAATAAGCATTATAGCCTCTCTCTTACCATCATAAGAGTATAGCCGAGCAGATTTTTTCCTTTCCACTTTGTCATTTCAAGCCTATCCGGATTTTTCATCGACAATCCAATACCCCAAATCGTATCTTTTACCGCACACTCCGCCAAAACCGAATTGCCGGTTTTTAAAAGCCTGTCCTTCAATTCATCGTTCTGCCTAAACTTCTCCAGCAGGCCTTCATAGACAATTACCTGTCTGACACCATTCCAAATATTGTCGTCATATCCTGTGACAAGTCGCCCAAGCGCCTTTATTTCAGACACATCCTGCGTTTCTAAAATCCGTGCGGCTATTTCATGATCTCCGAAACAGACAGCTTTTTTATACATCATATACTGTTCCATAGAGGAAAAAGCAATGCCATCAGCAGAAAAGTCTGAAAGATACCAGTTGCTTAAAAAGCCATTATCTTCATCCGGATTATGAAAACAAATAATTTGCATTAACCTTCACCGACTTTCTTTACAGCTAAATCCAGCTCCAAATCGTGCAAGCCAAAATAAGCCTTCATCAAAAACTCAAGCGGAATCTTCTGGATCAGCTCCGAACTGGGTATATTGTAATACCACTGATAATAGGCGTAAAACTCGCCGATCCAATCGGGCATAAAACCCTGAAGCGCATCGCCATCCTTAAACTTATAGCCCTCTGTTTTTAAAAAATAATCCCATAGCTCTTCCGCGTTCATTGTAATAACATAGGCTTTTGCCTCATCAACGCTTTTGCGGGTTTTACTTGCCATATATGTTTGAATGAAATCCTTCGTGTCCTTATCGGGGAACGACTGCGCTACAAAGTCAAAAAGTTTCCCCTGACTTTCTACAACATCATTCAAATAGACATCCGAATATGCCTGCATAACCTTCACCTCTCAAAAAAGTGTGCTGAACACCTTTGTCACTTTATTGGCGTCAGAATTTACCAAATCTCTCATTTTCATTCGTGCCTCGACATCTCGCAAATTATATTTCGCATTAAATTCATCGTAGTTTACCGACGAAATATCCGACTCAACCTCGTGCAGCTTTGAATACGCAAGTCGTGATTTAATACAATACTGTATTCCCAGACCGCCTAATAACAAAAGTTCCTCCAGAATATCCACATCGATATTATCTCTGACAAACTCCTTTGCTATGTAAAAATAAGACGCATTGGCTCTCCAGCCTCTGATGACATCATACTCCGATGTATCGAGTCCATATTTCTCAATAAATTTCGCCGCGAGCATTTTATATCGCTTTGTATCCGCTGCGTCACGGTGCTTCATAAGTTCCGCCAGCCAGCAGAGCACATCTTTTTTCTGAAAATCGAGAATTTTCAGATTGTTTGTATCCAGCTCGTACTTATGAATCCAGCCATTGCTGTCGTTCGGTCGGCATACAGCCCATTCTTTTGCAAGTTCCGGATTTTCCGTCAGATAAAAACCTTTTCCGTAATCGTGTTTCTCCTCGCCCAATCCAAAAGTAGGCACAACGATTTTGTCAGGAGTACCATGATACAATATTAACTTTTTCATTTCAATCTCCATTCCGGAGCGTTTACGCGACGGGGCGATGAGAAATTCGTGAATACGATTTCTCGTCTGCCATCCATAGCGAACTGCGTTCGCTTTACTATTCTGTGAGCGCTCCAAAGAACTGAAAGTTCTTCTCACAAATAGTCGTGTAAAAAATAAGCTATCAAGCTTATTTTTTACACTGGATCCCTCCAAAACAAATATCTTTCCAAGGCAGGCCTTTTTCAAAAAATTTCATCTTAACATGAGTGCCTGATGGGAAAATCCGCCCTGCTCCATACAATTTTACAAAAGTAACAACTAAATTCTTTTCTCACTTCGATTCATCGTAAGTCAGTTTTTAAGGATAAGATCTATTATAATATCTTTGCCCACCGAAAATCAAATAAACATATTTTGCAACATAAATTTTTTCAAATTTTTCAATTCATCACACTTCCGTTGGTGAAGGGTAATTAGAGTATCTAATTTTCTTAAATAGATACTAATCTTATCTTGTTCTTCCCGATTTGGCATCATAATTCTATACTCAGAATACTCCTGCGCATTAACACCTGGTTGCCCAGAACGCTGTGAAGTAATCGCAATATATTTTTTGTAATTTTTTGTCAGTGTATTCTGAAAAACAAATTCCGGGTTAATATTTTTCTTTATTTGGGCTTTAATTAAGAAGCCAGCATAATACACTAATCCATCCGAAGGCCTGTATATATAGGTTTTCCCCACGCTAGCCCCTGTTCTTGCAAAAAGAATATCTCCATCCTTCAATTTATAATTTTCTGCATTATCTAAATCAATATCCGGAGAAGTAACATTGTCTAAAATAAAATCATGTGATGTATCATCTATATCCGTAATTCTGATATACTTATTTATTCCATCAAATTCTTTTGCTGCAGCATTTAAACCATATTCAAAAGATTCACTAACATCCCCCAACTTACGCTGTTCCCAAGCATCAGTAAATCCCTCAAATCTAATCTCTGGAATATTTTTTCCATCTTGAGGAAACATTTTTTGCAACATGTATTTTTTTAATGTTTTCATTTCATCACACTTACGCTGGTGAAGGGTGATAAGGTGGTCGAGAGTTCTAAAATAGCAACCTATTTTAGCCTGTTCTTCATGATTTGATGTCATAGAAATCGTCACTTTTCCTATCTCATCTTTATTTATTTTCTGTGGTATAGCTGTAACTAATGTCCGCTCTCTTAGTCCCTTCTGAAACTCAGACGTTCTCATGACATTATTCAAATAATACGAATCAATATCATGCGGTTTTAACAATGCCAAGCTTACATAAAATGCTAATTTTTCAGTAGTTTCAACCACGTTTGTTGTCCCTACATCGCCTATCCGCGTCATTAATATATCACCTTTTTCAGGGTATATATTATAATCTCTTTCAAAGGCTTCTTTTGATATATATTTTTCAGATCTTAGTGTCGATATGTTCTCTACCGACAAAAACATAATTCCTTCTTTTTTATACTCTGGTGTTTGATGTACTCCGTCATATACACTCACTACTTCTCCCAACTTACGCTGTTCCCAATCTTCTGTATAACCATTAAATCTAATCTTAGGTTTACTCACACATCTCACCCCTCAATCATTCGGATAAACTCATTTAAAGACGCCATAACAGACTCATCGGAAGTAGTCAGGTCCTTCAGAAGTGACAAAAACTCTCCCTGAACCTGCTCAAGCTCTTCGTCCGTCTTTTTCATATCTGACAAAAGGACATTCAAGTCAACGGGCTCTTCCTTCTCAAAATTATCTACATATCTAGGAATATTAAGGTTAAAGTCATTTTTCTCTATGTCCTCAAAGCTGGCGAGGAAGGATTCCTTTTCCACGGTTTCCCGCTTATTATACAGCTCTATGACCGAATCAATGTGCTCATCTGTCATGGAATTTTGTTTCTTTCCCTTTTCAAACTTCTGGGAAGCGTCAATAAACAGCACATCTCTTCCCTCACGATGTTTCTTGAGCACAATAATGCAGGTAGGGATTGATGTGTTGTAAAATAAATTTGCGGGCAGTCCGATCACCGCATAAATATTTCCCGACCGAAGCAGCTTTTCCCGAATCTTTCCTTCGGCGGCTCCTCGGAACAGCACGCCATGTGGCAGCACGATTGCCATTGTCCCGTTATTTTTCAAATGATACAGGCCGTGGAGCAAAAACGCATAATCCGCTTTCGATTTGGGCGCTAAAACCCCGTAATCGCTGAACCTCTCATCCTGTAAAAAGCCGGGCGACGCGCTCCATTTGGCCGAATAGGGAGGATTCATAAGCACCATGTTGAAATCCGTCTCCTCCCCGGTGGGCCAGTCTCCATCCAGGGTATCGCCGTTGCGCAGGACCTGATTTGCCGGGACAATCCCGTGAAGAAACATGTTCATTCTCGCGAGATTGTAGGTGGAAGTCATTAGTTCCTGTCCATAATATTTGATGTAGCCCGGCTCTTTTGCGTACTTTTTGGCATTTAAAAGAAGTGAACCAGATCCCATGCACGGATCATATACCGACAATCCTCTCTTTGTTTCCTGCCCGGCAATCGCGATTTTTGTCAAAATTTTAGACACCGCCTGAGGAGTATAAAATTCCCCCGCCTTCTTGCCCGTCTCCGAGGCGAACTGGCCAATCAGATACTCATACGCGTTTCCGAGCACATCTGAATCCGAGTTGAGCAGATCTGCTTTATCAATTTCCTTGATCAGACTGGAAATCGTATCACTCTGTTTCTGATCTCCGGTTCCCAGACGATTCGAGTACAAATCTATATCCGTGAACAAATCCGCGAATAACGGATCGCTCTGTTCAATGTTATTGAACGCCTTCTGGAGCTGCTCCCTGTTAAACGAATTATTTCTTGCAGCATCCGCAAAACATGTATATGTCAATTCCGGCTCAATCACATAATGGCAATCGGATTTAATCTCCTCCTTCAGCTCCTCCGCGCTCTCATCCTCCAGCGCCTCCTTGTAAGCCTCCAGCGCCTGTGCCAGCGACTCCGGTTTTTCATCACAGATCAAATCATATACCTTAATCAAAAAAGAATCAGACAGATATTTGTAAAACACAATCCCCAGCAAATAATCCTTGTACTCGTTTGCATCCATTTTAGAGCGGAGTATATCGGCGCCGCCCCACAATACACTAATCAAATCCTTGCTATTCTCTGCTTCTGCCATTTTATTTTCCTCCATTGCGTTTATTTTGCAAGGCGCTACTTCCGCGCCATACACTCCTTACGGTAAAAGCACACGCCATATTTTTTGATATTGCTATACCCATCTGCGCGCAGCGCGGCTTCATAATCCTTGTCCTCAATCTGCTGCAGCGCCTTCTGGCACGCCCGCTCCATTCCCTGAAAATCATCCGAAACCTTTAGTTCCAAAATAATAGCGCCGCCGCGGACCGAGGGAGTTTTGAGAATGATATCCGGTCTCCCGGCGCCGCTCTCCCGGTTGGACGCGACCAGATATTTCCCGGCTCCTTTCAAAAGCCCCGCGAGAAAACCATGATAATAATTCTCCGCATAATCAAAAAAGCTGATGGTCTCCAAAAGCTGTTCCGACACAAGTCGCCCAAACAGCTCGCAGTCCCCGTCCTCCAGAGCCCGAATCAGATCCGTTCGCTCCAGATTTTGTATCTTCCTGTCAAACCAGGCAAGAATAGTCCTTTTGTAAATGCTGCGGACTTCCCGATTGGGAATCATTAACTCCACATACTGTGTATCCTCTTCAAAGCTTTTTGCGCCCGCCTTCAAATAACCCATAAAATATAAAAAATTCCAAATATTATCCCGCGATTCATAGATAGAATCATATGTGATATCTTCATGAATCGGTTTCCGGACCGTCCCGCCTGCTATCAGCTCTTCAATTTCCTGGCGCGTTTCAGAATCGGCGTTCTCGACCAGCTCCCGAATTATGCTGTTGGAAGATGTATTCGACCAATAGGGCCTGGGCGGAGTATCACGATCTGCCAGCGCCGCGTCCACATAGCTGATAATGCTCCACGGATTATAGACATCCCTCTTTCCAAACCGATATCCATCGTACCAGTCCTTTACTTCATCCAATTTATCCACAAGCCCATAGGAAGAAAGCAGCTCCCCTACTTCCTCCTCTGTAAAGCCAAAATCATCCGCGTATCTTGGACTTATGATTGAATGTGTGCTCATATTATTTAATCCTGTAAAAATGCTCTCCCGGCTGATCCGAAGGCACCCTGTAATCACGGCAAACTCCAAATTTATATTGGTTTTCATAGCGGACTCAAACAGAGAGCGGACAAATCCGATCATCTCATCATAAAATCCCGAAAACCACGCATTTTCCAGAGGCACATCGTATTCATCAATCAATATAATTGTTCTGCTGCCGTGATATTGCGCAAGACACGCCGACAAAAATTCCAGCGCTTTTGCGTACTCCACCGCCTCCGCCTCATAATTCATCACATCCATAAACCGCCGGCGGTCGCCCTCCGTCAGCTTTTCACTCCGGAGCAGATATCTGTGCCGTTTAAATTCCTTGGCAATTTCGTCCTTCATGCTCGCCACAGCCATCTCGTAGGTCGGCTGCCTGGCGGATTTTAATGATATATCAATAACCGGATATTTCCCCTGATAGGACATATATGCCTCGCCACATTCACGAATCTTCAGGTGGTCAAACAGATAACCGTTCTCAATTTTTTCCGCGCCCTCATCCCGCTCGTCCTCAAAAAAACGGCGGAGCATGCTCAGATTCAAGGTTTTTCCAAAACGCCTCGGCCGCGTGTAAAGGTTGACATTTCCTTTATAATCAATCAGTTCCTTAATCATTAGAGATTTGTCCACATAGTACATGTCCTCATCTAAAATCCGTTTGAAATCCTCAAAACCAACCGGCACTGTTTTCTTCACAAAATCACCCGCCTCATCTCAATCTCTCCCACAAGATACCCCTCTGCGCACAGCGCGGCTCCATAATTCCTGTCCTCAATCTGCTGCAGCGCCTTCTGGCACTCCCGCAAAATTCTTCTGATATATCCATCTTATCACATCCGGGCTGAAATGCAAGGATATCCTTTCGCTGTCCGGTCTTTTCACATCGATGAACAGCAAGCCGAGAGTCTTTTCACATCTCTGAATTATACAAGAATAATACTGGAAATTTCTGACTATACTTATAACAGGGAAACTGTTTCGTAAAATATGACAGAAAGGAGAAAATCTATGCGGACAAAAAAACAAAATCCGGCCCGGCAGGCTTCCTTATCAAAGCTGCAGCTGCTCCAGGAAATCGAATATCTCAAATTATCCTTAGAAACTGCAAACTCTAATTTTGAAAACGTGTCGGATCCGGATCTGATTGACAGTTACATCTATGAAATGAACGCCATTTCGTTCCGCTACAAATATCTGCTGCGGCAGATGAAAGTGTTCGAAAACAGCGTTACGGCATCGGAGTAAAAATAACTCCATTGGGACGATTCACTGCGCGGCATAACAAGAATTACTACGCGGCGGAGTAAAAATTACGCTTGATAACCACGGTTCATACTGACCCCTACGGCTATCGTCTCCTGAAGGCTTCCCCGTCCATAGGTAAGGCCGGCGTAAATCTGCTGGGTATTTTCCATGACCGGCCCAGATGTATCCTGCTTCGCCACTTCCTGAAAGGACGGGAGGAGGCCATTCAGAATATCGGAGGCATGGTCAAAGAGCTCCGGCTTGCGCTCCGCTATACCGTGACACAGCTCGTGATAGGCAAAAATGTAGAGCTGGCGGAGATAGTGGGAAATGGTGTACTGCATGTCTAAGCTGCACATCAGCTCCTCAATCATCCCCTTGGCGCGCTCGATTTCGTTTTTCGCCGCGTCGAGCTCTCCTTTTTCCAAAAATTTTTTCCCCTCGTCGATGCTCGCAAGCGTGGCCTCATATATGACAACCACCAGCTCGCTACGGTTGGACTGGGTTACTCTGGTAGCAAATTCCTGCAATCTTTCTTTTTCCATCTGCGCACGCTCCTTTTATCAGCCCTGCAGCAACTGCAGAATCGTCTGCGGCTGGTTGTTGGCCTGTGCCAGCATGGACGTACCCGCCTGAACCAGCACGCTGTACTGGGTGTACTTGGTCATCTCCTCGGACATATCCACATCCTCGATGCGGGAGCATGCCTCGGTCAGATTCTCCGTCGTCGTGTCAAGGCTGGAAACCGCCGAGTCAAGACGGTTCTGATAAGCGCCCAGCTTGGAGCGCACAGCC
>CANRJU010000086.1 GCA_947631075.1 uncultured Lachnospiraceae bacterium | reverse complement strand
ATAAGGCTCTCTTGGATAAGATTTCCAGCCTGGAATACCCCTATGGGAACGCGCGCCGGGGAAAGACGGCCACGGGCGATCTTTTCAGCCGGGAGGCCGACCGGATTCTCTGGCTGGCGGAGAAGTTTCACACCTGCTGTGAGGAGATGGAGACGGCGGCGGTGTTTCAGGTCTGCCGGGCGTTCGGTATCCCCTGCGCGGCGCTCCGCGTGATTTCCAACAATGAGCTTCTCGGTGACGCGTTCGACGAGCAGACGGCGGCCCGGCTGCAGGAGCATGTCTGGGAGCTGGCGCGTGGATATTTATGATAGGAAATAAGATAGGCTCTAACGCGCGTATCTGTAAAATACAGCGGATATGCCGCAGCGCGTGATTATGCGATATAAAATATATAGTCATAAAGTTGTCCCTCTTTGCATAAATAATAAGTGCAAAGGGGGATTTTTGATTGAGGCGGACAGGCAGAGTCATATTTATTTTTATTTTAATCCTTTCCTGCATGGCGGGCATGTGGTTGTTTCAGTCGTGGCGGGAGGAGAGCGTCCGGAGCGACGGGCAGGAGTACCACAACGTGTATGTGACGGCGGTCAGCGGCACGTCCCTGACGGCGGTCTGCCAGGGGGAGAGCCGCACCTGGGAGCTGGCGTCGGCGGTATCGGGCAGCGCGGCGGGCGTCGTGTCTGATTTGGTACTCGTCGATGATAAGGTAGTGAAAATCGTGAAAAAGCCGGAGGAAATCCGGGACAAGATTTTAAAAATACAGGAGAATTCCGTGACGCTGGCGGATTATGGGGAAGTGGAGCTTCATCCGGATTTTGTGATGTACCGGATCGGATCGGCGGGCGAGGTAAGCCAGGGGAGCATTTCCGATATCACCGTGGGGAGCACCGGGGTGCGCTTTGTGGCGGCGGGACAGCGTCTCTGCGCCGGGGTGGCGGAGACGGAGAAGCTGGAAAACATCCGCGTGATTCTGAAAAACAGCGACGGCACGTCTTACGATATGGACAAGGTGTCGGTGACGGCAGACACAGATTTTTCTGTGACACAGGACGGCGAGACAAGCGCGCACAAAAAGGGAGAGAAAGTTTCATTTTCCCCGGACAGCCTTAAAGGCACAGCGACGGTCAGCACCGACGGAAAAGGGCGGCTGCAGATCAAGGGGCTAAAGAGAACCCAGGGAGTGCCCTGGTATCGGGGCAGTCTGGAAATCAGCAGACAGAAAAAGAAGCTCCATGTGATCAATGAGCTGCCGTTAGAGCAGTATTTATACAGCGTGGTCCCCAGCGAGATGCCGACGGAGTACGGCGCCGAGGCGCTGAAGGCCCAGGCGGTCTGCGCCAGGAGCTACGCGGTGCGGCAGATGGAGGGGAACCGGCTGGCTAGTCTGGGAGCCCATGTGGACGACAGCGTCTCCTACCAGGTGTACAACAATCTGAAAGAGGACGAGCGCTCCATCCAGGCGGTAGACGCCACCAGAGACCAGGTGGTGACGGAGGGGGACGAGGTGGTGTCCACCTATTTCTTTTCCGCGTCCTGCGGCAGCACATCGGGCATGAAGGACGTGTGGTTTACGAAAAAGGACGTGGATTACCTGACATCCGGCGTTCAGGTCTATCCCCGTGAGGAAAAAGATCTGTCCCGCGAAAAGGATTTTGTCGCTTTTTTAAAGGAAAATGAGGAGACGCTGGACAGCGGCTCGCCCTGGTACCGGTGGCAGACGGAGATTTCCGCGGCGGATCTGTCAAAATCCATCCGCAAAGGCCTTAAATCCCGCTACCAGGCCAATCCGTCCCAGATTCAGACGAAAGGGCCGGACAATGTATTTGCCAGCCGGGAGATTCCGAAAATCGGGAAGGTGAAGAACATTCAGATCAAGACAAGGGGCGAGGGCGGCGTGGCGTCCATGCTGGAGATCGAGGGGACAAAAAATACGGTCCGGGTCTACACGGAGTACAATATACGGCTTCTTCTGATCGGGGAAAACGCGGTGTTTCAGCGGAAGGACCAGAAAGAGGTGACGGGGCTTTCACTCTTGCCCAGCGGATATTTTTACATAGAGAAAAAAGAGGATTCCTATATTTTTTACGGCGGCGGCTACGGGCACGGCGTGGGCATGAGCCAGAACGGCGCCAACGCCCTGGCCGGGCAGGGAAAGAGCTGCGAGGAGATTCTCACGTTTTATTTTCCAGGAACGAGCGTGCGATCGCGGGAAGCTCTCTGAGGGACCGGAGCAGGTTCAGTCTGTGATTCTGCTTTAGGTACTGGTTGAGCATGGCGCCGATGAATACGATGATGATACACAGGTACATCCACAGCATCAGAAGGACGATGTGGGTCAGGCTTCCGTAGACGGAGGCGAACGCGTTCCGGTAGTCCACATACAGGGAGTACAGGTAGGAAAAGACGATCCAGAGGAAGGCGGACAGCACGGCTCCCGGCAGCTCATCCCTGAAGGTGGTCTTGTGTTTTGGCACAAACCGGTACAGAAATAAAAAGTAGAGGATAAACAGCACAAAGGACACGGCGGAGCGCAGCAGGAAAAGGATCATGGTGAAATTCTCCAGGGCGGGGAACCAGGACGTGATCAGCTGCAGAATCCGGTTGCCGTAGACCAGAATCAAAAGGCTGAGTATGATCATGACGGTGAAAATCACCGTGTAGACCAGGGACAGAAGCCGTCTCAGAAACGGGTTATAGCGGTCCGGCACCTCGTAAATCATGTCTAACTCAAAGGCAATGCTGGAAACGCCCTTGGAGCCGGCCCACAGGGTCGTGATCACGGTCAGGGACAGGACGGTTCCCGAGGCCGCGTTAAAGGTCTCCGTGAGCCAGCTCGTGACCATGGATTCAAGGCCGTCCGGTAGAATGCTGTTCACTGCCGCCAGAATGACGTCCTCCGTGAGAGGCGTGTACTGGAGCAGGGTGATGAGGAACATCATAAACGGAAAAAAGGATACTAAAATAAAGAAGGCGACCTGAGCAGCGTGGATGGAAACACGCTGCTCATTAAATTTTGTGTTGAACCAGATAAAAATATTATTCATGATCGGTCCTCCCGGTTATTTTTTATTGGCAGTAATTTTGTCTTGCGCGAAACATTGTTATGCCATGGCGTATCATGGGGCGCTGGCTTTTAGGTGCTCAAATTTTAAAAAAATTGTGATATAACACTAAATATTATATGAAATTTTGCCGAAAAAATCAATGGAGGGATTTATCGAAATGGTTATTCAGCACAATATGATGGCGATGAACGCCATGATGCAGCTGGGGACGACAAATGATAATTTAAGAAAATCAGTTGAGAGGCTGAGTTCCGGGTATCGTATCAACCGCGCGGCAGATGACGCGGCAGTTCTGGCTATTTCTGAGAAGAAGCGGGCACAGATACGGGGCCTGGTTCGTGCGGCCCAAAATGCTGAAGATGGTAATGAATTTGTAAAGACGGCGGACGGCGCCATGAGCCAGGTAGAGGGGATCCTGCAGCGGATGCGGGAGCTCACAGTGCAGTCGCTGAATGGGGCCGTGTACTGCCCGGAGGATCAGGCGGCTCTGCAGAGAGAATTTGATGAATTGCAAAAGGAGATCGACCGGATCGACGATCAGACGGAGTTCAACAAAAAGCAGGTCTTTGAGCACTATACGGATAATTACTCCGTCTTTTGCGGGGACCGTGTGTGGGATCAGGAGCAGCTCCATGTGATCGGCGATTCCAACAATTCCCTGACGATTCGTTACAAGGAGGAGCCGGATGGTCCGGTGAAGGAGATGACTCTGGCCGTTTCCAAGGGGACATACACCACTCAGGAGCTGATGGACGAGATGGACGATGTGGTGACCGCGTTAGGCGGCGCGGACGGCCTGTATCTGGAGTACGCCGACGACGGAAGGTGCAATATGGTACTGCAGGACGGGGCGCAGGTTCTGGACGTGGAGGGAGGACTTTCTTATCTGTTTTATGATCAGTACCGCGGGTCGGAGCTGAGCTCTCTGATCGGCACGACCATTTTCAGTCCGGGATACCCGCTGGATGTCAACAGTGAGAACAACGAGCTCAGTTTTACAATCGAGTATTTTGACGGGAGCACGAGGGATGTGAATCTGCGGGTGGCTCCGGGCGCCTATACCCGGAACGACATGATCAAGTATCTGAATGAGCAGCTGGCCGACACCGGCATGGTGGCCAAGGAATACGGGGACTACTCGATTCAGATCGGCGGAGACGACGGATTTATCACGGGCCTCAAGGGCAATATGTTCAAGATGGATGACAACAACTCCGTATTTTATGACAATACGAAGTATGGCAGCGTGTCCCACACCAGAGGCTCCTTTACCGGCGGGGGGGGTACTGGTCAGTAATTCGGCAGATACCGAGTGCGGGAAATTTCATATAGATGATACCAACAATGTTCTGAAAATCCGGGTGGGGACGGACAGCACGGCTTCCTATGAAGAAGTGGTTCTGGATAACGGGAATTACAGCATAACGGAAATGAGGGATCAGCTCCAGGCAAAGTTTGACGCAAAGGGGCTGGACGTCACGGTGGGATATTATGGTCCCAGGCAGAGTACATCGGCGTCTCCCAATGGAAATCGCTATTCTTTTTACGGACTTACTATTACATCCAATCAGGAAACCATCGGAATGAAGGTGGAATTTGACCAGGCTGCTAGCACAGCCTATGACACGCTCTTTGTCAAGCGGACGTATACGGATGCGGGGTTAAATGTGGTGGAGACGCAGGGCCGGGATTCCTACACCAGTCCCGTTCTGACCGGGGGAAAGATTGAGGGTACGGATAATCTCCCGCTTACGATAGATGGAACGAACGATTCTTTCCAGCTCCGTCTGTCAGAAAACGGCTCTTCCGCACGGGGCACCTATACGATTAAAATGACGCAAGGTTTATATCGGACAGTGGACGATCTTGTGGCGGAGATCAATAAACAGATTCAGAGCGGATCATTAAATGGAAAAATTAAGGCGGTGAACAGTGGCGGAGCCATTCAGTTCCGGGCGGCGGACGGTAACCGGACGGTGACATATATTGAATTTGTAAAAGGTTCAAATGGGTACGAGTCGCTCTTTGTCGGGAAGGAGATCGTGTATTCCTCGACTTCCCGTTCCTCATCTGGCAACCCGCCCCGTGTGACGTTAGGCGATGTGTCCGGCTCTACAAGTATTGATGGTTCAAATGACGATCTGACAGTAAGCGTGGGCGGTGTGGACCGGCATGTGACGCTGTCTCACGGCAACCTGACGCCAGATCAGATTGCGCAGGAGATCACCGACCAGTTAAAGGGAGGCGAAAAGAGCTATTCCTGGGACTTGCAGGGAAACGGGACGGGGACGTCCGCAAGCACTACCAATACATACTCGGCAAGCGGAAAGACGGATTATGCCAATTTTACCTGTAATGAGCACGGAACCGGTGAAACCCTGGAGGGACAGACGGGCTCTCAGAATGCCGGACCGGCTAAATATACGGTGCCGGAGGCGCTTCCCTCATCCACCGAGATCGGTTCGGACAACGACCAGATTCAGATTACGGTCAATGGAACCGACTATTATGTGCGGCTGGATCATGGGACATATACGCAGGCGGGACTGGCGCAGGAGATTCAGAAAAAATTGGACGCCACTATCACCTCTGAGGCCAATAAAGTCAAGGTGACGGTAAGTGGAAATCGGCTGGCTTTTGAAACCGTTATGAAGGGGAGCCGTCAGACCATGTCCTTTGGCACGGGCACATCCTCGTTCTTTAGAAATTTAAATAAGAAGGAGACGGAAGCGACCTTTACGACCAAGAGCCTGCAGAGTTCGATTCAGATTGACGGCAGCAATAATACATTTTCCATGTCGGTCAACGGGACAAACTATAATGTCACACTGGATGCAGGGACTTATGACGTATCGGCGTTTGCCAGTATGCTCCAGCAGAAATTGCAGGATAAAGGGGCCGGCGTCACGGTCAGCGCGAGCGGAAGTTCGCTCAAATTTTCGACAACGGAAAAGGGAGCCGGCAAATCTATAAACCTGGACACCGGAAACTGCGGCAGCGCGGGAAAGGCCATGTTCGGCGATCAGACGAGTAAGACAAAGGCGACGGCCCAGCTAGGGGCGCTGCCCTCATCGACTTCCGGCGCGACAGTGACCAATGAGCGCGCGGAATTTACAATTACCCTGAAAGACGGGAGCGGCAGCAGGACCGAGACATTTAATCTGCCGAGCAGATCGGGCGGATATACCAACGATCAGATTTTTTCAGAATTACGAGATATGGTTCGGGCAAGAGGACTGGGCGTTACAGTCAGCAGGGACTCCTACGGGCGCTTGACATTTACTTCTGATGCGTCGGGGGCGGACGTCTCTCTGGAAGTAAAGGGAAAGGTGGATTTCAAGCAAAAGACGCCGGATATTAAAGCCAAGGTGGAAAATGGGAAGATGGTGCTCGAGGGCAGTCCCAATACGAGTTTTTCCATTAAGTCCAGTGAGAACTCGGCGTTTTTGACGGCTCGCACGCAGACGAATAATCCGAGGTCGTCGTCGAGCAGCGGAAGCATCGACCAGAGATATTATACGCTGCGAAGCAATTCCAGGCTGAAATATAACCAGCCGATTCAGATTGACAGTACGAACAAAGAATTTTCATTCAGCTTTAATACGCCGACAGGGGTGAAGAATGTCTCCCTGACGCTGGACGAGCGCACATATAACCTGACGGAGCTTGCGCAGGCGCTGCAGGAGAAATTAAATGCGGCACTGGGAGCGGGAGAGCTGAAGGCGTCCGTTTCCCAGAACAGCATCAGCTTTACGGCGGGAAAATACGGGGCCTACAGCATGTCGGGTATGAGCGGCGGCTTTTATGAAAATGTGATCCGCGGGAAAGCGGTTCGCAGCACGAACGAGGCGGTGAGCTCCCAGGTGGGGACCCAGCATGTGGACGACGCCTATATCGTGGGACGAAAAGATGTGAATAATGGAAAGACGGTGATTCGGCCGGGCGTCAACGACGAGCTGAGCTTGGACGTCACGATTGACGGCACCGTACATACGTTGAAAATGAAGCTGGACGGAGGGGAATACTCGGGCAGCGAATTAGTGGCGCACCTGCAGAAAAAGCTGGATGAGCAGCTAAAGGCCGCGGGCCTGCCGGATCACTCGGTTCTCGCCGGGATCGGCGTCTACGAGAGCGATGTGGTCGGAGCGAACGACAAAAACGCCCTGTTCTTTTACATCAATAAGGGCGTCCAGCTGGAGGGCGGGAGCTACCGGATTGACGGCTTGAAGGGAAGCGCCCTGTTCGAGATTTTTTACAAGACGGAGGGCGATCTGGTTCCGGCTTATCTGCTGGGAACCAAGGACATTTCCGGCGGCGTGGAGGTCGAGGACGGGAAGAATACATTTTCCATTGATGTGGACGGCGTCACCTATAACTATGAGGTACCGGCGGGCACATATACGGCGGAGGAATTTCTGGATGTACTCAACGACGTGATGAACGACCCCAATTCCTTCCTCAGCGCAGTTCTGTCTGATAATGTGCTCAAATTGCAGTATGAAAAAATGGGCATACACCGGATTGAGAATTTCCGGGGAGACTTAAAAGACGTAGTGTTCAACGAAATACACGGACGATGGGGGTATGATTCCGATCTGTATCTTCAGATCGGGGCAAATTCCGGTCAGGGAATGACGCTGGAGAGGGTTACCATGAGCACGCTGGCCCTGGGAATCAACTCGATTACGATCAGCGGCATGAAATACGCCAACAAGGCGCTCACCAGGCTGGACGGGGCGCTGAGTACCCTCAATGGCGCGAGGAGCCGCTACGGGGCGGATCAGAACCGGCTGGAGTACGCCATCAAGGGAAATGAAAATACGGCGGAAAATCTGCAGGCCTCGGAGTCCAGAGACCGGGATACGGACATGGCGGTCGAAATCGCGGAATACGCCAAATCCCAGGTGTTACAGCAGACGTCGTTAGCGGTGCTCACTCAGGCCAACCAGCAGCCCCAGCGCGTGCTTGCCCTGCTGCAGTAAAAACTGCCACGATAAAAACTGCTACGATAAAAGCTGTCACGATAAAAACTGCCGTGAGAAAACCTTTTTTAAAAGAATATAATTATCCATGACAACTATTGGATTCTATGTTATACTGTCTGAGTACGCATTCAGAAAATGGTGAAAAAGTAAAAATTTCACTTTGCAAGTCTGAGACCGCGTTGCTCTCACAGACTTGATACGCACAAAAGCAGCGCAGAAAAGAGGAGATTATGGGAGGATTTTTTGGAGCAGTATCAAAGGAAGACTGCATGTTCGATCTTTTTTTCGGGACGGATTATCATTCTCATCTGGGAACGAGGCGCGCCGGTATGGCGGTATATGGCGAGAAGGGCTTTGACCGCGCCATACACAATATTGAAAATGCGCCGTTCCGCACGAAATTTGACAAGGATATGAAGAAAATGAAGGGGCGCTATGGCATCGGCTGCATCTCGGATTACGAGCCGCAGCCGTTAATTGTGCGCTCGCACCACGGCACCTACGCCATCACGACGGTGAGCAAGATCAACAACGCGCAGGAAATCGTGGACGACATTTTTTCGGACAATAACACGCATTTTCTGGAAATGAGCGGCGGGGACATCAATCCCACGGAGCTCGTGGCGGCGATTATCAATCAGAAGGAAAATCTCATCGAGGGCATCCGCTACGCGCTGGAGATTGTGGACGGGTCGCTGACGCTGATGCTTCTGACGCCGAAGGGGATTTACGCCGCCAGGGACAAGTACGGCAGGACGCCGCTTGTCATAGGCTGCAAGGAGGACGGCTACGGCCTCGCGATGGAGTCGTTTGCGTTCCAGAACCTGGGATACGCGCCCGTGAAGGAGCTGGGGCCGGGGGAGATCGTCGTGGTGGACGAGGCGGGCGTGAAAACGCTGATGGCGCCGGGCTCAAAGATGAAAATCTGCACGTTTTTGTGGGTGTATTACGGGTATCCCGCCAGCGTGTACGAGGGCGTGAGCGTGGAGCAGATGCGCTATAACTGCGGCCGGAACATGGCTAGACGTGACAATGTGGAGGCGGATATCGTGGCCGGGGTGCCGGATTCCGGGACAGCCCACGCGGTGGGGTACGCCAATGAGTCGGGGATTCCATTTTCCAGACCCTTTATCAAATATACGCCCACATGGCCCCGCTCCTTTATGCCGACGGTGCAGAGCAAGCGGGACATGATCGCGAAGATGAAGATGTTGGCGGTACACGATCTGATTCGCGGCAGAAAGCTCCTTCTCATCGACGATTCGATCGTCCGCGGCACCCAGCTGCGGGAGACCACGGAATTTCTCTATGAAAATGGGGCGAAGGAGGTCCACATCCGGCCGGCCTGCCCGCCGC
>CANRJU010000085.1 GCA_947631075.1 uncultured Lachnospiraceae bacterium | reverse complement strand
CGGTGCAGAAGATCACGATCGTGCCGCGCACGATGGGCGCGCTCGGCTACGTGATGAATGTGCCGGAGGAAGAAAAGTACCTGATGAAAAAGGGCGAGCTGCTCTCGGAGATCACGACGCTCTTAGGAGGACGCGCCGCCGAGGAGATTACCTTTGACGACGTGACCACCGGCGCCTCCAACGATATTGAGAAGGCGACTTCTATTGCCCGCTCCATGGTGACGCAGTACGGCATGAGCGAGAAATTCGGCCTGATGGGACTGGAGACCATTCAGAACCGGTATCTCGACGGACGGGCCATTCTCAACTGCGGCGAAAAGACGGAGAGCGAGATCGACGTGGAGGTCATGAAGATACTCGACGACTGCTATCAGAAGGCCAAGGATATCATAGAGGGACACACCGAGGTTCTCAAGCTGTTAGCGGACTATTTGATTGAAAAAGAGACTATTACCGGGAAGGAATTTGTGGAGATTTTTGAGCGGGAGACGGGGATTCACCTGAAGAAAAAGGACGCGGATGGCAAGCTGATCGAGACGGCGACAGGAACAGGAGCATCAGCCGATGCGCAAGCTTCGGTCGATGCGACAGCTTCGATCCCGGCAAAAGATAGAAATGAGTAAGGGAGTAGACGATGGCATATGAATTGATGGTACTGGACGTGGACGGTACCCTTGTAAATACCAATAAGGAAATCACGGAGCGGACGAAAAAGGCCCTGATGGAGTGCCAGGAGAACGGCATCAAGATCGCTATCGCCTCCGGGCGCTCCACGGAGGGAATCCGCCACCAGGCCAGGGCAATCGGCCTTGACCGGTACGGCGGGTATGTCCTCTCCTACAATGGCGGCCACATCACCAATTTTGCCACGGGAGAGGTGGTCTATGACATTCCTCTGCCGGAGGGGATGCTCCGGGAGCTGTACGATTACTCGAAGAAGCACGGGACGGGCTTTCTCACCTACCACAATGGCTCGATTGTAGCGGGGTGGGAGGACGATCCCTACATAGTCATGGACGCGGAGGCGTGTGATATACCGATCTATGTGCCGAAGGATTTTCACAGGGAGCTGAATTTCCCGGTCAACAAGTGCATTCTCACCGCGGAGCCGTCGAGGTTAGCGGAGCTGGAGCCGGTGGCGGCGGCGGACTACGAGGGACGCCTGTCGGTGTACCGCTCGGAGGGCTTTTATCTGGAGATGATGCCGCTGGGGATCGACAAGGCCTACGGAATTTCCAAGCTGATTCAGCGGCTGGGATTTAACCGGGGGCAGGTGGTCTGCTGCGGGGACGGTTTCAACGACATCTCCATGATTGAGTACGCCGGACTGGGCGTGGCCATGGAAAATGCCAAGGAGGAAGTGAAGAAAAGAGCGGATTACATAGCGCCCTCCTGTGACGAGGACGGGCTGATCGATGTGATTGACCGCTTTATTAAAGACTGGTAAGATAAGAGGAGAACGCTGTTTTATCAGGGCCTGGCGCCATGAACAAGTGAGAGATTTTGCGCATAAAACAGCATGGAAATGAGGGATTGTGTGTTTAATCTGGAAGAAGAACTGAAAAAGCTCCCGGCGAAGCCCGGCGTGTATCTGATGCACGACGCGTCGGACGAGATTATCTATGTGGGGAAGGCCATCAGCCTCAAGAACCGCGTGCGCCAGTATTTCCAGAAAAGCCGGAATGTGACGCCGAAGATTCAGCGCATGATCGACCGGATTGCCTGGTTTGAGTACATTGTGACCGACAGCGAGCTGGAGGCGCTGGTGCTGGAGTGCAATCTCATCAAGGAGCATTCCCCCCGCTACAATACGATGCTGAAGGACGGAAAATCCTATCCGTTTCTGAAAGCGACGATACAGGAAGCCTATCCACGGCTTCTTTTTGCGCGCCAGATGAAGCGGGACGGCAACAAATATTTTGGGCCATTTACCAGCGGGAAGGCCATACGGGACACGATTGAGCTCGCGAACCGGCTGTTTCACCTGCGGAGCTGCCGCCGCGTGCTGCCACGGGACGCGGGGAAGGAGCGGCCCTGCCTCTATCACCAGATTGGGCAGTGCCCGGCGCCCTGTCAGGGAAATGTGGAGCAGAAGGAGTACCGGGCGAATTTTGAGAAGGCGCTGAAATTCCTGCAGGGGGACACGAAGTCCGTCATCGGCGAGCTGACGGAGAAGATGCAGCAGGCGGCGGAGGAGATGCGGTTTGAGGAGGCGGCGCTGTACCGGGATCAGATCCAGAGCATCCGGGCGGTGACGGAGCGGCAGAAGATCACGGCGGAGGACCAGGAGGACCGGGACATCGTGGCCATGGCGCGGGGCGGCGACGAGGCGGTGGTGCAGGTGTTCTTCATCCGGGGCGGAAAGCTGATCGGGCGGGAGCACTACTACCTTACCGGCGTGGAGGACGAGGAAAACGCGGCGGTGCTGTCCGCCTTTATCAAGCAGATGTACGCGGGGACGCCCTACATCCCCCGCGAGATCTGGACAGAGGAGGAAGTGGAGGACGCCGCGGCCATACGGGAATGGCTCTCCGAAAAGAGGGGCAGGAAAGTCTATTTCCGGATTCCCCGCCGGGGCGAAAAGGAACGGCTTTTAGAGCTGGCTAAGAGAAACGCTTTCATGGTCCTCACCAAAGACGCGGAAAAGTTAAAAGAAGAACGGGCTCGCACCATCGGCGCCATGGAGGAAATCCAGGGGCTTTTAGGACTGTCGGGGCTGTCACGGGTCGAGTCGTACGATATTTCCAATATTAACGGCTTTGAGACGGTGGGCTCCATGGTGGTGTTCGAGGGCGGCAAGGCCAAGAAAAATGACTACCGGAAATTCCGGATCCGCACGGTGACGGGACCGGACGACTACGCGGCGATGGAGGAGATGCTCACCAGGCGTTTTGAGCACAGCAGGCGCGAGGGGCTGACCGAGTTGGATTCCTTCCGCCACCTGCCGGATATTATTTTCATGGACGGGGGAAAAGGACAGGTCAATGTGGCGGAAAAAGTGTTATTAAAACTAGATTTAACCATACCGGTGTGCGGCATGGTCAAGGACGACCGCCATCGGACCAGAGGACTGTACTTCCACGACGAGGAGATTCCCATTGACACCCACGGCCAGGGGTTCCGCCTGATCACGCGGATTCAGGATGAGACGCACCGGTTCGCGATCGAGTACCACAAGCAGATTCGCAGCAAGCGGCAGGTCCACTCGATTCTGGACGATATCCCCACCATCGGGGAGACGCGGAGAAAGGCGCTGATGCGCGCTTTTGACTCGCTGGAGGAGATTCGGGCGGCGGATTTTGAGAAGCTGAGGAGCGTGCCGGGGATGAACGAGCGGTCGGCGCGAGCGGTGATAGACTTTTTTGAGGAGAGGGAAAAGAGTGTGACATATGGATCCGAAAAAGAGGGAAAATCAGACTGACAGGGCAGCAGGATTTCTGCCGGTTTCCAGGGAAGATATGAGGCGTCGCGGCTGGGAACAATGTGATTTTGTATATGTGATCGGGGACGCCTATGTGGATCACTCTTCCTTTGGACCGGCGATTATCAGCCGTCATCTGGAGGCCCACGGATACCGGGTGGGAATCATCTCCCAGCCGGACTGGCGGAGCGACGACAGCATAACGGTCCTGGGGGAGCCGAGGCTCGCGTTTTTAATTTCCGGGGGCAACATGGACTCGATGGTGAACCACTACACGGTGGCGAAGAAACGCCGGAAAAAGGACGCTTACACGCCGGGGGGCGTCGCGGGAAAACGACCGGACTACGCCGTGACCGTGTACGGGAATCTGATCCGGCGCACCTACAAAAAGACGCCCATTATTCTGGGCGGAATCGAGGCAAGCCTGCGGAGGCTGGCCCACTACGACTACTGGTCAGACAAGGTAAAGCGGTCGGTTCTTCTGGATTCAGGGGCGGACATCCTGTCCTACGGCATGGGAGAGCGGAGCATCCTGGCCATTGCGGAGGCGCTGGACGCCGGTATTCCGGTTCGGGATATTACTTATGTGGACGGCACGGTCTACCGGATGAAGGAGGGAGAACTGAGCGCCTACGACCCGGTCTTTCTCCCTTCTTTTGAAGAAATTCAGGCGGATAAGAGGACGTACGCAAAGAGTTTTATGACCCAGTATGAAAATACGGATCCCTTTTCGGCAAGGCCGCTGGTGGAAAAGTATCCGAACAAAGTGCTGGTGGTCCAGAACCCGCCTTCAAAGCCGCTGACGACACAGGAGATGGACGACATATACGACTATCCCTATGTGGGAGAGGCGCACCCGTCCTACGACGAGCGGGGAGGCGTGCCCGCCATCCAGGAAATCCGGTTCAGCATCACAAGCTGCCGGGGGTGCTTCGGGGGATGCAGCTTCTGTGCCCTCACCTTTCATCAGGGGCGGATTGTCCAAGTGAGAAGTCATGACTCCATTGTTCGGGAAGCACAAAATATGGTGGTTAAATCTGGATTTAAGGGATATATACACGATGTAGGAGGTCCCACCGGTAATTTCCGGCGCCCTGCCTGCGACAAGCAGAGCGAGAAAGGCGCCTGTCCCGGAAAGCAGTGTCTGTTTCCCAAACCCTGCGCGAATATGAGAGCGAGCCACAAGGACTATGTGGCGCTGCTCAGAAAATTGAAGAAAATTCCGGGGGTCAAGAAGGTCTTTGTCCGATCCGGAATCCGTTTTGACTATGTGATGGCCGACCCGGACGACACGTTTTTGAGGGAGCTGTGCGCCGACCACATCAGCGGCCAGCTGCGGGTGGCGCCGGAGCATGTGTCCGATTCGGTCCTGCGCGCCATGGGGAAGCCGGAGCACGCGGTGTATGAAAAATTTATAAGGCGGTACGAGCGGGTGAACCGGCTGACCGGGAAAAAACAGTATGTGGTGCCTTATCTCATGTCCTCGCATCCCGGCTCGACGCTGAAAGAAGCGGTGGAGCTGGCGGAATACGTCCGGGACCTGGGCTATATGCCGGAGCAGGTGCAGGACTTTTATCCCACGCCCTCCACGATATCGACCTGTATGTACTATACGGGGCTGGATCCCCGGACGATGAAACCGATTTATGTGCCCCGCTCGCCCCGTGAAAAGGAGATGCAGCGGGCGCTGATTCAGTACCGGGATCCCGCCAACTACGAGATCGTGAAAGAGGCGCTGCGCCGGGCGGGGCGGGAGGATCTCATCGGTTTCGGCCCTAAGTGTCTGATTCCGCCGAGAAAAATCCATCCTTCCCGCCAGGGCCAGAAGGCGAATAAGATCCGTCCTTCCGGGAAAAAGAGATAAGCCTGAAATATGTGCCAGAAAACAGGGATCAGTGGTTATGAACCTCGCAGACCGAATCCTGGAGATATTCGGGAAGAATCAGAGGGGCGTCCGCCGTCTTGCCGGACGTCTCTTTTTTTTGCAGATATACGGCGGTGTAAATGTCATCGGCGGGACAGTTGTCCCCCGCCAGATGTCCGCTTTTCTTGCAGATCCGGCACCTGACGTGGCAGTCGCAGTTCTCCGTGGGCGCGGTATCCTTGGCGAAGTATTCCAGCTTTGTACAGGAGCCGCCCACGGCGCGGCTGCACAGGTCGTCAATGGCCAATTTGCCGCATTTGGTGCACACATAGGTGGAGATGATGGAGTTGGGCCGCTGGAATTTCCGCATAGGTAAAGCGTGATTTAACTGCTCAGTGATGTCCCGCCAGAGCTCCGCGCAGTGGGGAGAACTGCTCAGTGACGCGCCGTCATCGCGGCCGATCCACACGCCGGCCGTGAGATAGGGCGTATACCCCGCGAACCAGTAGTCCTTGTTGTCCTCGGAGATACCCGCCTGTCCGGCTTGGGGCATATCGATTTCCTGGAAAGCCGCGGAGGTCGCGGTGCCGTTTTGGATGGAATCTCTCAGGGCGTCTGTCACGAGCCACGCGGTGGACTCTTTTATGACCTGTCGGCCCGTGTCCTTTTTCTCCAGCAGGACATTGCCGTTCCGATCCAGAATTTTGGTGTAAAAAGCGGCCTTGTGATAGGAGCCGTTGTCCGCTATAGTGGCAAAGGCGTTTGTGAGTTCCAGATTGCTGACGCCTTTGGTGAGATGCCCCAGCGCCAGAGGAAGGGCGATATCCGTATAGGACTTGCCCGCGCTGTCCGTGTAGGCGTCAACAATGGTGGTAAAACCTAGATTTAACAAATAATCATAGCCGGTTTTGGGACTGATTTCGCCCAGCGTCTTTACGGCTGTTATATTGATGGAATCGGTGATGCCGCTGCGGACGGAGACCAATCCCCGGTAGGAGCTGCCGTACCAGTCCGTCACAGGCGTTTTGGTGCCGGGGTAAAAGTATTTGGCGTCGTCGTGTACGGTGGCCAGCGTCATACCCGCGGTATCCAGCGCCGGTGCATAGGCGGACAGTATGTGAAAGAGGGAGCCAGGCTGGCGCGTGGACTGGGTGGCCCGGTTGACGTCGGGCTCATCCGCGTCCCGCCCCCCGCAGAGAGCCTTGACGGCCCCGGTGCTCTGATCCATGACGACCACAGAGACCTGCTCATCGGAGGAATCCTTTTGGGACGAGCTGTTGTAGTACCGGGGGTCGCTGACCAGGGCGTCGCATATGCCCTGCATAGCCCGGTCCTGGGTCGTGTAGATCGTCAGCCCCTGCTGATAGAGGGTGTTGTAGGCCTGGGTGTCCGTGTAGCCCAGCTCATCCTTCAGATCCTGGATCACCTGCCGAATCAGGGCGTCTGTGAAATAAGAAACGCCTCCCGGCGTGCCCGGCGCGTTCTGGCTGACTGCCTGGATGCGCGCGTAGACGTCATCACCCATGGCGCTGTTGTATTCTTCGGCCGTGATATAGCCCTGTTCCTTCATGCTGCTGAGCACGGAGGCAAAGCGCTTGGCATTTTTCGCGGGATGGGATATGGGATCGTTGGCGGAAGGGTCCTGGGCGGTGGCGGCTAAGACGGCGCACTCCGACAGGGTGAGATCCGACACGTCCTTGTCAAAATAGCGCCGGGAAGCCGACTGGACTCCCAGCGTGTTCTGGCCTAAGGAAATCGTATTGAGGTAGTATTCCAAAATCTGACGCTTGTCGTACTGCTTCACTAACTGGACCGCCAGGTATTGTTCCTGCAGCTTGAATTGGAAGCGCTGGAAGGCGGTATCTTTCCGGGAGCCGGTGAAAATCTGGTTGTTCAGGAACTGCTCGGTCAGCGTGCCGCTTCCCGGACTGAATTCGCCGCCATTTATGATTCCGGAGAAAAATGTCTGGGGCATTTCCAGATAGTTCACGCCGCTGTGGACCCAGTAGCTCTCGTCCTGGGTGGCCACAAAGGCATTCTGCAGGGTGGAGGGAATTTCTTCATAGGTCGCGTATTCGCCCTTTATGTCAGAGGCTGACAGCGTTTCCATGGCGTCGCCGTTGGCGTCCAGGAGAGTGGTCGCGGCTTCCTCCTGAGACGGAATGGCGGCGTCAAGTCCCGGCGCGGAAGCGATTGTGCCCCGGAGGACGTCGAGCGCCACGCTGACGCCGAGGCCGAGCGCGACTAAAAAGCCTATGAGCAGGATGTGCATGCCCATGAGGCGCAATTTATGAATGCGGTAGGACGCCACTGATTTTGACTGGCGGGACCGTTCGCTGACTTCTTTCTGGCTGTAGTTCATAGTTACCTCCGATCTTTTGCCGTGTCCTTTGCGTACAGTATACCACAAATGACTTGAAAAGAGCAAAAAGAATTGGTAAAATTGAGGGAGCGGAAAAAGAAGGAAATAAACTGAGGAAGCGAAAAGAGAAGGAAATAAACTGCGAGAGCGGAAAAGAGATAAGAAAAAATAAGAGATGAGAAATGAGGAACAGTATGAATCAGACCCGGACAATTCTCTACAAGGGCGGATCCGGCGAGTATGTGGAGAAAAAATCCCGTTTTATCGCCCAGCTCTTTCCGGTGTCGTCCGAGGAGGAGGCCCTGGAGCGGATCGGCGAGACCCGGAAAAGATATTATGACGCCAGGCATAACTGCTTTGCCTACATCATCGGCGGGGAGCAGGAAATCCGCCGCTCCAGCGACGACGGCGAGCCCTCCGGCACGGCCGGCCGTCCCATGATGGAAGTGCTGGAGGGACAGGGGCTGCAGGGAGTGCTGGCGGTGGTCACCCGGTATTTCGGCGGGACTCTTTTAGGGACCGGCGGGCTTGTGCGGGCGTATTCCACGGCGGTGAAGGAAGCGCTGGAGGACTCCGTGATCCTGGAGCTTCTGACGGGGTGCAAGCTGCGGATCGTGACCGATTACAACGGCGTGGGAAAGCTGCAATATCTGGTCCGGAGCCTGGCGCTGAAGGAGCTGGAGACGAATTACGCGGATGAGGTGGAGATGATTCTTCTGGTCCCGGATGAAGAAATTTCCAAGGTGGAAAAAGAAGTGACGGAAAAGACGGCGGGCCGGGCGCGGATGGAGCGTACTGCCCGCGTGGAGTACGGCGTGACCGGAGACGGCGCGGTAGAATATATGAAAGAAATAGGAGAGGCAGAATGAGTGAAAATAATGCGGATTATAAAAATCAAGGGGAGCCGGACAAGCAGGAGGGGCCGGACAAGCAGGAACGTCCGGCCGGTTTCTATACGAAGGGGCAGCGGATCGCGGCCCTTGTCATGGTCGTCCTTCTTGTGGCGATGTACTTGATTACACTGGTGGCGGCGATTACCACGTCCCCCGCGGCGCCGGAGCTGTTTAAGATGTCGCTGGGAGCCTCGCTGTTGCTGCCGATCATGCTGTGGCTGTATATCCGGTTCGCCAAGCTGTTCATGAACAGGGATAAGTAGCTCGTAAATGAGGATTCTTGTGATAGCGTGAAAAATAGGCGGATTTTCCGCTAAAAAAATTCCCCCGCAGTTCATACTGCGGGGGATATTTGCAAAGAAAGAGGATAACATCATCTATTATCTCTCCATGTCGGCGTGACGGGATTCGAACCCACGGCCTCTTCGTCCCGAACGAAGCGCTCTACCAAACTGAGCCACACGCCGTAAACAAATTTATTTTACTACATAAAAAGCGATTTGTAAACAATTTTTTTCAAAAATATTTTGAAATGAAAATATTTTGAAATCTCCCGTCCCCAATGTCGGCCCCATTTCCCCGGAGCGCCTGCGCAGTAAAAAGAGAGGGTTACCGGCCGGCGTCCGCGGGGTAACAGCTGCTGCGATTGATGATGCGGCAGGGGAACTCAATGCGCACCACCTCGGTGTGATTTTTCTGGATGCGGTCAAGCAGCAGGGTGATGGCCATGTGCGCCATTTCCTTCCGGGGAATGTTAATCGTGGTGAGGTAGGGCGAGGTGTCCTGGCTCTCCTCGATGTTGTCAATGGAAATCACGGAGATTTCCCGCCGAATCTGGCGCTTTTTTTCCTTTAGGACTTCAAGGACGCTGATGGCCGTGACGTCGTTGGCGCAGAATACCGCCGTAAAATCCTCGGTCTGGGA
>CANRJU010000084.1 GCA_947631075.1 uncultured Lachnospiraceae bacterium | reverse complement strand
GGCCGCTTTCCCTGCCCTCACATCATTTTCGCCATCTCCCACCATCCAGCTCTGCTCCAGATCAATATTAAAATCCTCCGCCGCGCGAAGCAGCATCCCCGGCTTTGGCTTCCGGCACTCGCACTCCACTTTCAGCTCCGGCACCTCACCCTCATACCCCTTATGGGGATGATGCGGACAGTAATAAAGCCCATCGATATAAGCGCCCTCCAGCCCCAGAAGCGTCTCCATTTTATTGTGGATTTCTTCCAGTTCCGGGACCGTCACCTCGCCCCTGGCAATCACAGGCTGATTGGTCGCCACAATACAGAGCCAGCCAGATTCATTGAGCCGCCGGATTGCCTCCGCCACGCCGTCCAACAGTTCAAACTCCTCTATGTTCCGGAGAAATCCCACATATTTGTTGATTGTGCCATCCCGGTCCAGAAAAATCGCCTTTTGCCGGTTCCGCAGATTTTTCCCCTGCACCCGCCCCGCCGCGAAATCTTCTGAGACGGCGTAAAAGCGCTCCGGCGTCCCCATATCCTTCACATACTCCGGACTGTCGTAGCACATCATTTTCCCCGTGCCGGAAAGAGGCTTCAAGAGATCACGGTCCAGATCCACCTTAATCGTCTTTCCCGTCTCCGCATCCACCGTGCCGACTTTCGCCGGGTCCACGCCCGCCCGGTCCAGAATCACAGGATCAATCACATGCAATCCCGCATTCACCCGGTTCTTGTAAAACTCCGGCCGAACGTCCTCCTTCGCCAACCAGCGGAGAACCGATAAATCCTGATCCGCAATCAGCAGGCCGCTGTCGTAGGGATGCGAATTGGGATGCGTAAACAGCGTCACAAGCGCCCCATGCTCCCTGTGAAAAGCAGCCATCCGGTTAAAATCCACATCAAACACAGCGTCCCCGTTGAGCAGCAAAAAGGGTTCGTCCCCCAGAGAATCTCGCATCTTAAAAAGAGCCCCCGCATTGCCGAGCGGCGTCTTTTCGTAAAAATATTCAATGCTGACTCCCAGTCGCTCCCCATTTCCCAAATACTCCGAAATCTTCTCGCCCATGTGAGAAATGGTAATAATAAACTCCTTAAATCCCTGATCTCTCAGAGAACAGATCTCTCGCTCCAGAACCGGCACCCCGGAAATCGGAATCAGAGGTTTCGGTATGTCCGGATATAACTCGGAAATGCGCGTCCCGCGGCCGCCCGCCATGATAATTGTTTTCATTTTAATCCCCATTTCAATAATTTATAGCAAATTTTCTTCCGGTAAATTCCGGCTTAATAGGATATTTCCAGCATATCAAGCAATTTTACAAATGTATCCTGACCGTCCAGACAGGTATCTATAAGCCAGCCCTTTTCATTTTTCCATTCGGCAAGGCCTCTGTAGTAAAAATTTTTCTTCGTGTCCTCAATGATAAAAGGCATCACATTATAACGCAGACATTCCTTCAGCGCGATCAGCCGCCCGACTCTCCCATTCCCATCCTGAAACGGGTGAATATACTCAAACTCCGCGTGAAACGCTATAATATCCTCTGCTGTAACCGTCTCCCTCGCATTGTATTTCTCAATCAGCGCCTTCATATGCTCCCGCACCTCTGACGGCCTGGATGTCTCCCTGCCTCCGACCACATTCGCGCGTTTCTTGTAATCGCCGACGGCAAACCACTCCAGAGTGGAATCTCTCGTATCGTGTTTCAAAATATAGTGCAGTTTTTTAATAATATCCTCCGTGAGTTCTTCCTCGGCCACATCAATTACATAATCAATCGCGCGGAAATGATGAACCGTTTCCAAAATATCATCCACCGGGATACCCTCGCCCGCATCCAGCGTATTCGTTTCAAAAATAAACCGCGTCTGATTCTCCGAAAGCCTGCTGCCTTCCATGTGATTTGAATTGTACGTCATCCTGACCTGCAGCTCGTGATAAAGGCCGCCGGGCAGCTTCATTTCCTTTTCTTCCCGCAATCTCTGAAGGATTTTATTATCGGAATCCCGCTCCATAACCACTCTCCTAACTCAAAATTTTCTGCACCAGATTGGCGCAGTTTTGATTATCACTAATTTCTGCACTAGTCTGTTTCCATTTTTCCGAATCTGCAAGCACTTCTATTTTACCACACACATTTCTGACACGCAACACATACCCGATTTACATTCAAAAGTACATTTAAAAAATGACCTCTGCCATATCTCTACGGCAAAGGCCATCTTGTAAACATTTAACTGATATTCTGTAATTTCTGACTATGATCGATAGCACCCTTCAATGTTTTGTAGTCGTGGCAGAACTTCATTTTCATTTTGAAGCTTTAAAAAATGAATATCATCTTTTAATGGCTTTATCTTTTTATCCAACATGTCAGATATCGCAAGCAATAACTCCTGATCTGTCACATCCCCACCCCTCTCATAGTCCGAAACTACCTCTCGACTACTCGTTCAGCTCGTTGATCGTCTTAGTGAGCTCATTCAGCTCGGCGGTAATCTCCTTGCTGACAACGGCCATGCCCTCAGCCAGCTTCTGCACCTCGGTAGCAACCACGGCAAATCCGCGTCCGCTCTCTCCTGCTCTCGCTGCCTCGATGGAAGCGTTCAGCGCCAGCATGTTCTGCTTGCGGCTGTAATCCGCGATCTTCAATGTGCTGGCATTGGCAGAACCGATCTGATTGGCTGCCTTCGCAATGCCCTCTTTCTGCTTCTTCAGAAGATCCTTGTTCTGCATCTCCTGATAACTGGAACGCACATACATATTGATCACGTCGCCCAAGAGCTCCGCGGAAGCCTCGATCTGCTCGCGGGATCTCACGTTCACATCGTGCAGCGCCTCAATGTATGTATCAGGATCAATCCCCAGCTCCTTCGCCGTCTGGCGGAACTTCTCCTCATCCGGATCCTCCGGAAGCACCTGACCGCCGATCACGCTGCCCAGCTCCGTGCCGTCTGTCAAAGTAATGGGAATACCAAAATCCACCAATCCTGCATGGCAGGGATAAACGCCCTTGCCCTCACGGTCATTCTTCTCGCAGCGGCGGCATCCTTCCTCGCTTCCCCTAGTCAGTTTGATACAAAAATCAGTAAAGTTGTAGCACTCACTGATATACTCCCCGTCTGCGCCTACTGCCACAGTGGCAAGCCCCGTACACTTTGCCCAGTTATCCATGATACTCTCGAACTTCTCCATATCACAGAAATCTTGAATCTTTAACATATTCTGTTCCTCCCCGTACATCCGATCTTAAAGGGCAATCTCCGAACTCAACATCAGCTATGACATTGCTCTGATCTTAAAGTAATAATCCTATCTACAATGATACCAATTAAGCACAGATATGTCAAGTAAAAAATGGGCTTCCTGGAAGCGGGCACGCTACTCGCAGACCCTCCTTACCGCCGCGATGCGCCGGTAGTTCATATCGCTGTCAATCACCATTCCCGCCTGGGCCGAGGCGTGGAGCACCCTTCCATCCTTCACATAGATGCCGCAGTGGGTGATGGAATCCTCCCCCGCGCCGTAAAAGACAATGTCGCCCGGCTGGATATCCTTTATCTTAACCTCTCTGCCCACCCGGGCCTGTTCCTCCACCGTCCGGGGAAGTTCAATGCCGAACTCCTCAAAAACCTTCATGACAAATCCGGAACTGTCCACGCCGGCCTCATCGCCCCACCTGCTTCCCGCGCGGAGCACGACCGTATTGCCTTTTTCCTTGTTGTAAGTAAGCGAATAGTCATCACGGTCTATTTTTGACAGATCCGGCAGCTTCGTCCCGCCCTGAACATAGGGAAGCCCCTGATACTCACAGGCAAAGCACACGATCCGATCCGCCTTCTTTTTGCTTTTTTCCGTCATCACCTCGCCCACCACTACATCGGCGTCGCTGACCTGTTCTTCCTCCTGTGTCTGCTTTAAAGAAAATTCATTCTTCTTCTCGTCCGCGGAGGACATGGTGTGATTCATGAGCGCCAGGGCGCCGAACACCGAGAACATCAGAACGCTCCCGCACAATACGCACAAATTCCATTTACCTCTCATTTTTACCTTCCTTTCCCAGACGCCCCGGGGCGCCTGTTCTGATATTCAATCACCGATCGCTGATTACGATTTCATATTACATTCCTAATGTTGAAATGTTTTCAAGAAGTTGTAAAAAAGTTATTAAAAATGCGTATGCAGGTGCCCGCGCCCTTTTCCGACTCTATTTCTATGGAAAAGCCGTGCATATCCGCGATCTGGCGGCAGAGATACATTCCCAGGCCGCTCCCTCCCATCTTGCGGCTGCGGGATTTGTCCTCTCTGTAAAACGGCTCAAAAATGTGCTCCCTGCACTCCTCCGTCATTCCCGCCCCATCATCGGCGACAACCGCCTCCCGCCCTGTAAGCTTCACAGAGATTCTCCCCTGTTCATGGCAGGCATGAATGCTGTTGCGGATCAGATTCATAAACAAAATCTCTAAGAGCGTCTCATTTCCTTCTATATAATCGTCCTCGGCCTCCAAATCAAATGCGATTCGCTTTTCTTTTACACATGGCTCTGCCATGCGCAAAAGCTCCCGCCCCAGATTTTTCAGAGAAATCGGTTCTTTCTTAAATTCCCCCCGGCGCATAAACATCACCTGGCGCAAGCTCTCCGCAATATCCAGAATACGGCCGGACTCTTTTACAATATAATCCATGTACTGCGCCCGCTTCTCCCCGGACAGCTTCGCGCCCTGTACTAGTTGGGCATACCCCCGGATAGACGTCATGGGCGTCCGCAATTCATGAGAGAGGGCGTCGATAAATTCCTGCTTGCGCCGGGCCTCGTCCTCCCTCCGGGCCATGTGTTCCTCAATCTGCCCCGCCATGCGGTTCATGTTCTCTGCCAGCTCCGAGAGCTCATCTTTTCCCCTCACGGGCAGCCGGTACTCAAAATCCCCCGCCGCGATGTGGGACGCCGCCTCTGATATGCCGGATACGGGGCGCAAGAACCGGCGCATAATTCCATATAGCAGAATTGCCATGAGAATCGAGGCGACAAGCTCCAGCCCCACGAAAAAAAACATCTGCTCCCTCCAGATATTCAGCATGTCCGACACATCCTCGTACAAGACCAGCTGATATCCTCCCGCTGACAGCTCTCCTGCGACGGCGCAGTACTTTTCGTCTCCTTTTTTCAAAATTACCGCCCGCCCTTTTTTCTCTCCGTCTGCCAGCAGTTTATTTTCTTCTTCCTCTGTCAGAAAATCCGAAAAAATCTCTCCCTCCTCCGCCGAATCGGTCTGCTGGCTGCCCGGCGCGGATTTCAGGCAGAGTTTTCTATTCTTCCACAGCTCCAGAACAAAATTTTCCGAATAATAATCGGACACATAGCTCTGGAACAAAGACCACCCCTCCTCCGGATTCCCGCCGCACTCCGCAATATCCTCGGAAAAAGAGGCGGCAATATTCTTCCACCTCGAAATTCCGGCCTTTTCCACCGTATCTACGCTCTTTTGATACGCGCCCCGAAAAATAATGATATTGCAGATGTTAAGCACCAGCAGAAACAGCACAAGGACGATCCGATACACCTTTTCCCACAGTTTCATTTATTTCGCCTCCAGACGGTAGCCCAGCTTGTACACCGTTTTCAGTTCCCTGCCAAGCCCGCATTTTTTCCGCAAGGTGGATATGTGGACATCTACCGTCCGGGTATCTCCCTCGTAGTCGTAGCCCCATATTTCCTCAATAATCCGCTCCCTCGAGAGAGCAATATTCCGGTTGCGGATCAGGTATTCCAACAGCTCATATTCCTTCAGCGTCAGATCGATTTCCCGCCCGTCCCGCTCTATTTTATGGGAAACGAGATCCACGGTCAGCTTTCCCAGCGCAAACAGCTCCGACTCCGCCCGGCTGTTCCGCCGCAGCACCACGTTTACCCGGGCAATAAGTTCCAGCATGTCAAAGGGCTTCACAATGTAATCCTCCGCTCCCAGATTCAGCCCCTTTACCTTGTCGTACACGCTGTCCTTCGCCGTGATCATAATGACCGGCGTGCGCCCCGCCGCCTTTAACACGTCATAGCCCGAACACCCCGGCAGCATCAGATCCAATAATGCCAGGTCAAAGGCGCTATCCTTTAACAGCCGCTTCGCCTCGCACCCATCATAGGCCTGTACGCAGCGGTGCCCCACCAGCGCCAGATTTTCCCGAATCAGGTGATTGATCAGCTCCTCGTCCTCCACAATCAGTATGTCCGCCACATTCTCCCTCCTCCCGTAAGTTCCTTCCCAGCATAGCATAAATTTGTTAAAGAGTTGTTAAAAATGCGCGCAGCAAAAATGGCAGCCTCCCAATGAAGCTGCCATTTATTAGCGTTTTCTCACTTTTTAAATCGAATTTTTCATTTCATCAACTTCCGCAAAGGCTTTCAGCGTTTCCTCATTCGGTACTTCCAATTCTGCTGCTAATCCCTGTATATAGCCAATTATATACGCTATTTTATCATCTGGAATACCATTTAATAATTGGATTGCTTTTTCTCTATCACTCATCGCTTGCCCTCTCCTTGTCAATTATGATACGAAAATCAGTGATGGAACAGGCGGATTCCGGTAAAGCTCATGGCGATGCCGTGCTTATTGCAGGCGTCGATGACTTCCTGGTCCCGAATGGAGCCGCCCGGTTGCGCGATATACTTCACG
The DNA here is from genome assembly GCA_947631075.1 of uncultured Lachnospiraceae bacterium. Lineage (GTDB taxonomy): Bacteria > Bacillota > Clostridia > Lachnospirales > Lachnospiraceae > Eubacterium_F. The sequence goes on along the minus strand of CANRJU010000084.1, from coordinate 3,098 downwards.
CCGCTGCGGAAGGCCCGCTCCACATTATCGCTAAACGGGAAAAAGGCGTCTGAGCCAAGAACCACATCCTTCGCGTACTCCTTCAGCCATTTTTCTTCTTCCTCTTTGGTGAACACCGGCGGCTTTTCCGTGAATACCTTCTCCCACTCGCCGTCTGCCAGCACGTCCATATAATCCTCCCCGATGTAGAGGTCGATGGCATTGTCGCGGTCCGCCCGCTTCATATCCTCCTTAAATGGAAGGTTCAGCACCTGCGGGGACTGGCGCAGCAGCCAGTTGTCGGCCTTGTTCCCCGCCAGACGGGTACAGTGGATGCGGGACTGCTGCCCGGCGCCGATACCGATGGCCTGTCCCCCCTTCACATAGCACACCGAATTGGACTGCGTATATTTCAGCGTAATCATGGCAATCGCCATATCAATTTTTGCCTGCTCCGGAATCTCCTTGTTTTCCGTCACCACATTGTCAAAGAAATCCTTGCCGATATTCAGCTCATTCCGGCCCTGCTCAAAGGTGATTCCATACACCTCCTTGTGCTCGATCGGATCCGGCACATACTCCGGATCAATCTGAATAATGGCATACGCGCCCTTCTTTTTTTCTTTGAGAATCTCCAGCGCCTCCGGCTCATACCCCGGAGCGATGATGCCGTCGGAAAATTCCCTCTTGATCAGCTTTGCCGCGGACACGTCGCACACATCGGACAGGGATATAAAATCCCCGTATGAGGACATGCGGTCCGCCCCTCTGGCTCTGGCGTAAGCGGCTGCCAGGGGAGAGAGCTCTCCCAGATCGTCCACCCAGTAGATTTTCGCCTCCACATCGCTGAGCGGAAGTCCCACAGCGGCGCCGGCCGGCGATACATGCTTAAAGGAGGTGGCCGCCGGAAGTCCCGTTGCCTTCTTTAACTCCTTTACTAACTGCCATCCGTTGAGCGCGTCAAGAAAATTGATGTAGCCCGGCTTGCCGTTCAGCACCTGAATCGGCAGCTCTCCCTCCTTCATGTAAATGCGGGACGGTTTCTGATTGGGATTGCACCCGTACTTTAATTCCAGTTCTTTCATGATTACCTCCATTCCGGAGCGCTCGCGCCGCCTCCAGGTTATTTTTGATTTTCAAATATTACGGTCAAAAAGCGCTTTACTCCCATGCTATCACAGATTGCTCCACGCTCTCAACCTTGATATTATTTTAATTACTGATTTTTGTTAATTATTTTTGTCGTGTATTTTCCCGTCTTGATATCTATGTAGCGCACGAACAGGGAAACCTTGTTGTCCTCGTTCAAGCTGTTCCAGAGCATGTCCGTAAAAGCATCCATATCATCGGGAATCTCCACTCTCTTTGGCTCGCCCTCAAAGCTGGGAAGCGGATCGCCGTCTCCCATGTAGGTGTGGATAAACCGTCCCTCGCCCGCAATCGGATTGCTGTAAGCAAAGGTATAGCGATTGCACGCCGCCGGATCCCCGTCGCTGCTCTTTAAGATGGACAGGGCGTAATTGTTACTGCCGTTCTCCACATGCATGATGCCGGAAATTCTCGGCGTAAAATTCGGCCCGTCCGGCTCAAACTCCCTCGTGCGCAGCGCCTGCTCAAATGTCTGCTGTTTGTCCATCAGCTCGTAAATCGTATCGGTCTGATCCCCGTTAGTCACGATGGTCTTGTTCCCCAGCACCCGCACCGGCGCATAGATGATCAGGCTGGGATCGCTCAATTTCGACTCGTCAAAAGCCTGCGTCCGGATGCCCTCTCCATCCTCTATAAAAATGCGGTTCCGGCTGTTCTCGCTGCGTCCCATGATAAAATAGGCCGTCACGGCGCGCTTTCCATCCGGCGTCTTTCCGATCACGATTCCCCTTCCGGGATACGCATTGTTCTTCAATTCCTGCTCTAAAGAAAATTTGTTCATACATTACCTCCAAAAATTTAATATCACGCATGGCGTATATCCGTGTACTCCGAAATCTCCCGGCTGATTGTGACCAGATCGTCCACCGTGAGATCATGCACAGAGCTGTGTCCGGTAATCCGCGCAAACGTCTTTAACTCCTCTTTGCTGACATTGAGGAAATTCGCCACTCTTTTGGCCGCCGTCTCCACATGCAGCCGCTCCCGCAACGCGGGATACTGTGTGGCAATCCCCACCGGGCAATTCCCGGAGCCGCAGATCCGGTACTGCTGACAGGCCGCCGCAATCAGCCCCGCCGAGGCAATCGCAACGGCGTCCGCCCCCATAGCCAGGGCCTTCGCAAAATCCGCGGATACTCTAAGGCCGCCCGTGATAACCAGGGAGATATCCGAGTGAACGGAGTCCAGATACTTTCTGGCCCGGTGCAGCGCGTACACCGTGGGCACCGTCGTCGCCTCCCGCAAAAGCAGCGGACTGGAGCCCGTAGCCCCTCCCCGGCCGTCAATCGTGATAAAATCCGGCTCCGCGTACACGCAGAACTCCAGATCCCGCTCAATCCGACCGGCCGCGATCTTAATTCCGATCGGCCTGCCGTCCGAGCGCGCCCGCAGCATGTCCACCATGTCCTTTAAATCCTCTTTGGAGCGGATCTCCTCGAACCTGCTGGGGCTCTGAATATCCTCACCCGGATTCTTTCCGCGGATCTTCGCAATCTCCGGCGTCACCTTCTCGCCCGGCAGATGACCGCCCATCCCCGGCTTCGTCCCCTGTCCAATTTTGATCTCGATGGCGTCTGCCGCCCTCAAATTCTCATCTGTGACGCTGTACTTGTTGGGAATGTACTCAAAAATGTACTTGTAAGAGGCCTCCCTCTCCTCCGGGAGAATCCCTCCCTCTCCACTGCACATCGCCGTCTTTGCCATTGCCGAACCCTTCGCCAGAGCGACCTTGATTTCCTTGGAGAGCGCCCCGAACGACATATGGGAAATATAGACCGGATGATCTAAAATCATAGGCTTTTTCGCGTGCTTTCCAATCACCGTCATCGCAGATACCGGCGCGCCCTCATCTAACGGCGCCGGATTGAGCTGTGCCCCCAAAATCAGAATATCGTCCCAGCTCGGCATCGGCATCCGGGTCCCCATAGAGCCCCCGATGGACTTTCCCGTCACCGCCATCTGGGGCTCTA
>CANRJU010000083.1 GCA_947631075.1 uncultured Lachnospiraceae bacterium | reverse complement strand
CTTCACGATCATGATGATGCTCGTGGTGATGCTCGTGCTCATGGTCATCCTCGTGATCGTGATGACAGCAGTGGCCATGCTCGTCGTGGTCATGATGATGCCCGCACTCCGGGCATACATCTTCCTCCTCCATCAATTCGATTTCCAGAGAATTACTCTGCTCAATGGCGCCCAAAATCTGCTCGCCGGTGATCTCCTCCCAGGGCGTAGTGATGATGACGGCCTTGTCATTTTTCTCACGGATCAGCGACAGCGCGAGCTCCAGCTTCTCATCGGAAATCTTTCCGGTGCGGCTGAGCACGATGGTCTTGGCGCTCTCGATCTGGTTGTTGTAGAACTCGCCGAAATTCTTCATGTACATCTTGCACTTGGTGGCGTCCGCCACTGTGACATAGCCGTTCATCTTCACATCCGGATTCTTTTCCTGAATAGCGGACACCGCCCGAATTACATCGGACAGCTTGCCCACGCCAGACGGCTCAATAATAATGCGATCCGGTGAATATTTGTCCAGAACCTCCTGCAGCGCCGTGCCGAAATCGCCCACCAGCGAGCAGCAGATACAGCCGGAATTCATCTCTGTAATGTTGATGCCGGAGTCCTTCAAAAATCCCCCGTCGATGCCGATCTCTCCAAATTCATTTTCAATCAGCACTAGCTTTTCTCCGCCGAAAGCCTCCTTAATCAGCTTCTTGATCAGCGTTGTCTTTCCAGCTCCCAGAAAGCCGGAAAAAATATCAATTTTCGTCATTTTATACCTCCGTTCTGGAGCGCAGCAGCACTAGCAGCCCCCATTATAAATATTATTTTAGAATGTTTTAAATTACAATCCCATCCATTATATACGGTTTTGCGTATATACGGTTTTAATTATACACGTTTTTTGAAAAGTTACAAGCAGAGGATTTTCTGTTCGCTCTCCAGCCACGCGTCCGCCGCCGCCAGTCCCTCGTCGCTGAACGGAAATTCCTCGGTGACGACCTCCTCCTCCGTCTTTTCCAGAATATACGGTCCCTTCCACGCCTGCGCCACAAGGACTGGCTCCTCGTCGCTCCCACCCTTCTGAATATGAAAATTCATGCCGCGGTAGCTCCCCCGGAACATATTTTTTTTATAATAGGAAATCGAATAGAGCGTGATTCTCTCCATACGCCCGTCCCTCCTCTCCATCTCTTGTTCCTGCCATATCGCAGATTGTCATTCATGCCTTTCCGCGGACGCAGGGCAGAGCCTCGCGTCCCCAATCACAGAAATTATAACAGAAAAAACACGTTTTCACAAAAAAATCTTGAAAATTCAAAAAAAACGTGGTTTACTATAATAAGTATTGTGAAAAATAAGCTCGATAGCTTATTTTTCACAATACTATTTGTGCCGGAACGTCACAAAATAGTAAAGCGAACGCAGTTCGCTATGGATGGCAGATGAGAAACTGCATACGCAGTTTTCTCATCGCCCCGTCGCGTAAACGCTCCGGAATAAAGATTAAAATTAAGTAAATGGAGATTAGAGAATATGAAAAAAGTAGTTAAATTTGGCGGAAGCTCGCTGGCGAGCGCCGAGCAGTTCATAAAAGTAGGAGATATCATCCGCGCGGACAAATCCCGCCGCTATGTGGTGCCCTCCGCCCCCGGCAAGCGCTACAGCGGCGACGCGAAGGTCACCGACCTGCTCTACCAGTGCTATCATCTGGCGGAGAACGGCCAGGCTTTCAACAAGCAGTTCGGGCAGATCAAGGACCGGTACAACGAAATCATCCGGGGACTGAAACTGAACTATTCTTTAGAGGAAGATTTTGAGACGATAAAAAAGCAGTTCATCGCCAAGGCGGGCGAGATGTACGCCGCCTCCCGTGGCGAGTACCTGAACGGGAAAATCATGGCGAAGTATCTGGATTATGAATTTGTGGATGCCGCGAATGTAATCCGCTTTCACAAGGACGGGACGTTAGACGCCGAAAAGACCAACAAGCTCTTAGCCGAGCGCCTCTCGGCACACGAGCGCGCCGTCATTCCGGGCTTTTACGGCGCGGCGGCAAATGGGACCATCATCACCTTTTCGCGGGGCGGCTCGGACATCACCGGCTCACTGGTGGCAAAGGCGGTGAACGCCAACCTCTATGAGAACTGGACCGACGTGTCCGGCTTCCTGGTGGCAGATCCCCGCGTAGTCAAGGATCCGGAGATCATCCACACCATCACCTATTCGGAGCTGCGGGAGTTAGCCTACATGGGCGCCTCGGTGCTCCACGAGGACGCTATTTTCCCGGTGAGAAAGGTGGGCATCCCCATCAACATCCGCAATACCAACGCGCCGGATGAGGACGGCACCATGATTGTGGAGAGTACCTGCCGGATTCCGGCGTACACCATCACCGGCATTGCCGGAAAGAAAGGCTTTGTCGCCGTCAACATCGAAAAGGACATGATGAACTCGGAGATCGGCTTTGGGCGCAAGGTGCTGCAGGCCTTTGAGGACAGCGGCATCTCCTTTGAGCACATGCCCTCCGGCATCGACACGATGACGATTTTCGTTCACCAGGACGAATTTGCCGAGAAAGAGCAGACCGTCATCGCGGACATCAACAACCTGGCGCACCCGGATTCCATTGAGCTGGAGTCCGACTTAGCGCTGATCGCCGTTGTGGGACGCGGCATGAAAAGCACGCGCGGTACAGCGGGAAGGCTGTTCTCCGCTCTGGCGCACGCCCACATCAATGTGAAGATGATCGACCAGGGCTCCAGCGAGCTCAACATCATCATCGGCGTGAAAAACGAGGACTTTAACGACGCCATCAACGCGATTTACGATATGTTTGTCATTTCACAGTTATAAAATTTCACAGTAAAAAAACTGTTCTCCCGTCCGTGCGCAGCAGCGGCCTGCTCCGCGCAGGGCGAGCCTTTTTCAGACAAAATAAAGCAAAAGCTGCCGATTTGCGAATCCGATCTCGCAAGCCGGCAGTTTTTTTGCTCTTAGTTATTTTTTCTTTATTATTATGGAAAAAATCTCCCCTCTTAAATTTCCACGTCCGCGCTGTAATCCACGTTGTCATAGCGGAAGCCGAACATCTGATAGAAATCCTCCCAGAACCCGTCTATGTCGCCATACTCTTTTATATTCTTCGTGGTCACCTTGTCCCAGACGGCGGCGATCTGATTCTGCACGCTGTCTTTTAGCTCCCAGTCGTCCAGCCGGAACTGTCCCGCCTCGTCCACTTCCTTTTTCGGCAGCTTATCAGTAAAAAGACGATACATCTGCTCGATGCACCCCTCGTGAAGTCCCTCTTTTTTCATCACCTGGTACACTAACGAGATGTAGAGCGGCACAATGGGAATCGCCGCGCTGCTCTGCGTCACGAGCGCCTTGTTGACCGAGATGTACGCCTTCAGTCCCCGGTCCGCAAACTCCTCGGTCAGCTTTACCGATGTGTTATACAAGTGCTTTTTGGCCTGGCCGATGCTGCCGTCCTTGTAAATGGGATGCGTCACCACCGGGCCGATGTAGGAATAGGCAAGCGTGACCGCGTTGTCCGCCAATACACCCGCATCAAAGAGCGCGCGAATCCAGTCCTCCCAGTCCTCGCCGCCCATGACCTTGATGGTGTTCTGAACTTCCTCGTCCGTCGCCACTGGCACGGTCACTTCTGTGATTTCATTATTTTTCAGGTTAATCGTCTTGTTGGTAAATGCCTCGCCCACAGTCTTTAACACGCTGGAAACCGTCGTGCCGTCCGCCAGCGTCCTTCTCGGCGCCGCCATGCTGTACACCACCATGTCCGCCTGTCCCCAGTCGCTGCGGATCGTCTCAATGACCTGCTCTTTCATTTCTTTTGAAAAACCGTCTCCGTTAAAGGATTTCACATAGTGTCCGTCCTGCGCCGCCATTTTCTCAAAGGCTGCCGTATTGTACCAGCCGGCCGTGGCCGTCCTCTTGCCCGTGGCCTCTTTTTCAAACGACACCCCGATCGTATCCGCCCCGTAACCGTATGTCACGGCAATGCGGCTGGCCAGCCCGTAGCCCGTGGACGCGCCGATTACCAGCACCTTTTTCGGGCCCTCGACGGTTCCCTTTTCCTTGCAATATGCGATCTGCCTTCTGACACTCTCCTCGCACCCCGCCGGATGCGCCGTCGTACAGATAAATCCTTTTACCTTTGGTTCTACTACCATGATTGACCTCCGTTTATTTCGTATTTCCCATCTATTTTATAATAACATAGAATAAGATCATGAAAAAATGCAGTATACTCCCCGCTAATACAAACAGGTGAAACACCGAGTGCACATATTTTTTCTTCTTGCCGATTCCGTACAAAATGGCTCCAATCGTATAGGCAAGTCCTCCCGTGACGAGAAACACCGTCCCCCCCACGCCCAGGCACTCAATCGTGGGCTTGATGAAGAAAATCACGCACCACCCCATGGCCAGGTAACAGATCATGGACAGGAGCTTGTATTTGTTCAAGTCAATCGCCGTGAGGGTCGCCGCCGTAAAGCAGCAGGCCCAGACGATGCCGAACAGCACAAAGGCATACACGGGATGATTCGGCCTCAGTCCCGCCAGCGTCACCGGCGTGTAGGTCCCCGCGATCAGAAAATAAATCGTGCAGTGGTCGATGACCTGAAACACCTTTTTGGCCGTATTTCTGTGCAGGCCGTGGTATATGCTGGACATAGTGTACAGGACCACCATGGTACCGCCGTAGATCGCCGCGCCCACAACGCCCCACGCGTCGCTGTAAATGGCCGCGAAAATCACGCAGAGCGTCAGCGCCGCAATGGCAAATGCCCCGCCCACAATGTGGGAAACCATATTAAATATTTCTTCGCCCTTTGTGTAGACCGGGAGTTTCCGGTCACGCAGGCAAGTCCTGACTGTTTTCATAACAACCTCTCTGACTGATACATTGTCACTGTTTTTTGATTCTGCCGGTTCTGAAACGCAGCGCGCCCGCCGCAAGCATGACAGCCAGCGCCGCGGCCATCAGCATAAACAGCAGATCCACCGGCGTATCGTCTCCCATCTCGGGCGTCAGCTCATGACGGCTGTCCTCTATATCCTTCGCCTGCAGGGAGACCGAATCATCCTCTATCACATAAGAGGAATCGGGGGCGGACGATTTTTTGCTCACCGTCACCTTTCCGGCAGAGCCGCCGCTTCCCGTACTGGTGTCCGCCCGTTTTACGCCTACGGAGCCGCCGCTTCCCTCCGTCACCTCACTCTGCACGTCCTTGTAGACCAGCGCGTAGGTGGAGAAGCGATCCGTGTAAAATGTTATGGTGTTGGCCGCAAAATCCTGATCCTTCAGGAGCACGGCCGCTCCATTATGTATGCGGATAATCGCGTATCTGCGCTCCGAGGAGGCGCTGTTTCTCCGCAGCGATCCCGGAATGGTAATGGTGACCGCCAGCGGATCGCTGATCTTGTGCACCTGCTTGGGATCGCTGCTTCCCACCGTCTTCCACAGGGTAAGATCCAGATATTCTCCCACAGTATAACCATTTAAATGGGAAATAATCAATTCCTTATCCGCCTGGCTCACGGCGCTGTCAATGCTGCTGACCTGAATTTCCACATTGGCGTTGCTTCCCTGGGACACCGCCTTTTGCTCTCCCGCGCTGAGAACAGCCTCCGCAATCTGGGACGTCTTAGTGGTAATCGCCGTCTCCGGCGCGCCCTTCTTTATCTTTACTTTCTTCTTTACAGTTCCGTCGTCCTCCTCCGACGTCGTGCTTCCCGACGACACCTGAGTAGAAGCGCCCGGCTTCGGCGTGGCGGTTGGCTTCGCGGGCTCCTCGTCCTCAAAGCCTTCCCACTCGTCGTCAGCCACCGGAAGCTTTTCCGGCTGGTTCAGCGTAATGCTGGCGCTTGCGGCGTTTCCGGCATAATCCGTGGCCACAATGACAAACGCCGTCCGCTCCTGGTCCGCCCGGAGGGTGACAACCGACCGACTGCCGGTTACGGGCTGGGGCTCTCCATTTACCGTCACGTTGGACAGGTAATCATCCTGCACCACAACATCCATCGTATTGGCGGTATACTCGCCGCCGTCCGTAATGCCCTGCAGCGCCGGAACTACCCGGTCCATCTTGTACTCCAGAACGCTTTGCCTGTAAATTTCATGGGTCGTCCGGTTCATCACATAGAACCGGAGCAGTCCCGCGTCAGTGTCCTGATCGAGGACAAATTCATCCTTCAGATCCACGCCGTCCTCATCCATGGAGAACACGAATCCCTCTTTGGGCGCAAGGCGGATCTGGGAAGAATACCATCCGGTATCCGTCATGTCGCCGGTGATGTCGTACTGGCCGCTCACGCCAGCCCTGGCTTCACGCCTGGTAACGGCAAGAACTCCTTTCTGGTATAGGAACTTATAATTGTCCGCCGCTCCGCCGGAAGGCTCTAACGAGCGGGTCTCCTTGGCCGCTCCCTTAAACGCAAGGACCGGAGCCACATAGCCGGAAGCGGTGGAAGCATTTTCCGAACCCACAAATCCTGTCACCTGAATGGTGTTCTGAAGATCCGGCGTCATATTGTAGTACACGTTTTCTCCGAGATATCTTGCGTTCAGCATCGCTTTTTTCACGGAAAAAGCAGCCGTGGTCTCCTCCACTTTCTTCCCGTTGTAGGTCAGAGTGACCTGCGTGCTGTAATTTCCGGCGGGAAGATTCGGCTTCGCGGAAATTATATATCCGTCGCCCTCTTTTGTCACCGCGAAATTGTTCGCGTCGCTCAGCGCCACATCCGAAACCGTGGCGTCCGCATTGGCGTCCGCCTTGTTCTTCCATGTCACCCGGGCGGAAGGAGCGCCGGTATACCCGTATGTCACCTCGCTGAGATATATCTTCTCCGCTTTGATATTGTAAATCGGCTTTGTAATCGTAAATGTCTTTTCCGACATATTATAGGAGCCGTCCTTTGCCACGATGGTATAGGTCTTCGATCCCTCCTCCGGGCATTCAATCGTGATATGGCTCTCACCATTTTCCACTGGATAGGACTTTCCTTCCTGCATCGTATCCGTGCCCTCGTACAGCGTAGTCTCGATGAGATTGCTGTCGGACACCAGAATCTCCTTTACTTCTGTTATATACTCCTCACCATCCTTGACTACCTCGATGGCAGGCGGCTTGTTGTCCATGAGCAGTCCATCGGTGGACAGATAGAGCGACAGGCCGGATCGGTCGGTGATTTTGGCATATACAATCTTCTTCCCCCAATCATCCGGTTCCAGGAAAAAGGAATCTCCGGTCTGCCAGGGAACCTCATCTCCCTGCAGCCATGCAAGCTCCACGGGCTCATTGGCCACATAGTACTGAATACCCATCTCTTCATCAATTCCGCTGAGGTCGTCCGTCGCGCTGATGTCTACCTGCATCGTGTCGTTGAAGAACTTGTTAAATGTCACTGCGTTTACAAATTCCCTCCACCACTGATCTGCCGCGTAAATGCCCTGCTCTTCCTGCAGATACGGCGGCGTCTTGTCAATCTTGATGGTTTCTGAGGACTGGGAGAAAATCTCGCCGGTGCTCTTGTTCATCAGATAGAACTGCGCCGTCTGCTCCTCGCCAGTCTCCTCCTTCCAGTTCCCCGGCTGAAAGGCCTCCTCGCTGTAGGCGCCGTCCTCTGTCGTGCTGCTGATAACATAGCCCTCCGGCGCCTCGTCGGTACTCTCCCTCACCGGGCTCACCGAGACCTCGGAGTTGAACCAGCCGTCCCGGCCCTCGAGGCCGTCAAGCGTGTACTGCTTTCCCCGCTCCGCTGTCCGGCGCTCCACAGTCAGGGTACCGGAATTTGCTGTACTTATCACATAATCCCTCGTCTCTCCGCCTGTCTTCGGCATGACAAGAGGATCCGTAACCATAGCGCGCTTAGGAAGCCCGTCGTCTCCGTTGTACTCCACGCCCACAGCGCTGTCAAATGCTTCCTTCTCCGCCTCACGCACGCTCTCCGCCGTATCTCCATTTGCAAACCCGGTCACTTCCAGATAGGGCGTGAAATCCGGTATCGTGTGGTAATACGCTGTGTGACCCGTATAAGTTACGGTGAGATCTGCCTTTTCTATTGTCACATGGGCAGTAAATTTTATTGAAGATTCTGTTTCCGTGCCACTGTAGTGAATACGGAAAGTATTTTCATATTCTCCGGCGTGCAGCCCCGGCTTCGGGCAGATCGTATACCCGGACGCGCTGTCCCCCGCGAGATCAAAATACTCTCCTCCCTTCTCGTCCGGCAGCGCATTCACAGACTCAATAACCGGATCCTCTTCAATATTATAGTCGGCTCCTTTGGTCAAAGTCAGCTCCTTTGCAAGTCCATCCGTCGCGTCTCCGTAGGTCAGCGTGCCAAAATCCATGCTGCTCACGGTCACATCATCCACCGGATCGGTCAGCGTGACGTGCTCCACCTTTGTTTCATTTCCTGCCTTATCTACCGCTATAATTGTATATTCCGCAGAACCGCCTTCCTGCGCCGGACTGACGAGTGTAAAGGAATTTCCCTCCACCGTCACTTCCTGTTCATCGCCGTTTTTCTGATGCTTAAAGCTTTTCAGGTTCTCGTCCTCTGCGGTAAATGTCTTTTCATCGGCAATATATGTCCTATTGTCCTTCAGCTTCTTTCCCTCGCAAAAGATCTGAGGAAATTCCTTATCAACGATAATCTCGGCGGTGGAAATATAGCCTTTATTTCCCGCCTGATCCACCAATCTGGCATAGAGATAAAATCGCTCTCTGCTCTCCTCCACAGCCACCTCTTTGCCAGACGTCCATCTTGACGCGGTGTTTGGATTGCTCAGCAGCCTGGGCGACACATACCAGGAACACTCCACGTCCTCCTTTGAGCACAATCCGTCTCCCGTCGGCTCAATCGTAATGCCCGCGGTGTTGTTACAATAAATGGCTCCATCTCCTTCGGCCGGCTCCAGCTTTTTTCCATTGATATGGAACTCTCCGGTAGGAGGAGTTGTGTCAACGCGGAATTTATCAATCGCAATTTTTTCCGTGACAGCCCCGGTACTTTTCTGTTTCAGATAGACTGCCTCAGGATACAACGGATCCTCTTGATTTTCACTGTATGTGAGAACATCCAGAAAATCGCCGTCTTCTTTTGTTCCAATCTGGTAACCGGTTCTCGGATAAATCATCACATCGGTTGTATACCACTGTGTTCCGTCCTTTTCATTTCCCTTGGTTCCTCTGATTGTATAGGCATTGGCGGGCGTCTCGAGGCGCTTGATCGTCACGGTCTCATCTAATGATATTTTTGCAGCTTCATAGTTTATTCCGCCTTTGAAAGACAGTTCCAGATTATAGGTGCCCACCGATTTCAAGTCACTGGACAGACCCGCGCGCGTCGCCTGAATAGCCACCTGACCCAGGCCCTCGATTTCATCTTTTGCCTCAACCGGGATAACATGCTCCGCTGCCGTATACCACAATTCTTTGGGAATCTTGTAGGTCACATCATCTATCTTCGGCTGGATTCTGTTAATTTTCACCTCGGCCTTCTCACTGTCTTTTGACTTCTGAATAGTATGATCTTCCCTGGATGTATTGGTTACCCTGCAGTAAAAATAATAGGTTCCGGCATTGTGTCTTTCCGGGATTGTATATGTCATCCCGTCCGCCCCTTCAATCGGCTGATCATCCTCATACCACTGAAAACTGACCGTCTCCACATCTGCCACTACGCTGCTTGAATCCACCTCTACTTTCAAAGTCCGGTCTTCTTCCAGAAGAGCCAGATAGTCCCCCTCGTTGATGGTGAAGCCGTCAAAGTCGCTGTTGCTGAACGCCCAAGACGTTTCAAGCACCATTACTTCCTTTCC
>CANRJU010000082.1 GCA_947631075.1 uncultured Lachnospiraceae bacterium | reverse complement strand
ACTATTTTACACGAAAACTGCTATTTTTCAAGTGATTTGTAGGTGTCGACGCTGCCATTTTCCGCCAAATAAGTCACCGCCCCCGCGTCTATGGTGCAAAAAATCCGGCTTCCGGCTCTCCGGAGCCTCTCCACCGTCTCCGCGGCCGGGTGTCCGTAGCGGTTGTCCTTCCCCGCGGAAATCACCGCCACCCGGGGACGTATTTTCTCCAAAAACTCCGCTGAGCTGGCGTTTTTGGACCCGTGATGGCCCACCTTCAGATAATCCACGGGGCCGATCCCCGCCTCCAGCAGCGCCCGCTCCCCCGTCTCCTCCAGATCGCCGGTAAAAAGTCCCTGAAAATCCCCGCAGCGGAGCAACAGTACCAGAGAATAATCATTTTCCGTCTGCCAGTCGTAATCCGGCGCCGGGTGGAGGCACTCCAGCGACAGATTTCCCAGTCGAAGGCTTCCTCCCCTCGCCATCTTTTTTACCGCCACCCCATTTTCCCGGCATATTTTCTCAATCTCCTGACAGTGGGCGTCGGCCTTTTCCAGCTCCGGCAGCACCACGGCGCCCAGTTCCAGGCCCATGTGGTCCGCATCCTGCACGATCTCCATCAGGCCGTTCACATGGTCCGCGTCCCCGTGGGTGATAAAGAGGTAATCCACCCGCCGGACGCCGTAATATTTCAGATACTGGCTGATCCGGTATTTCCCCACCTGGTCCTCGTCCGTGCTTCCCCCATCTAAGAGAATCGTCGTCCCCTCATAGCGGACGCAGGCGCAGTCCCCCTGCCCCACGTCCAGGTTGGTGATGGTGAGCTCCCCCCGGTTTCCAAAGGGAAAAAGCAGCACGGCAAAAAGACACAGGGGCGCTAACAGCCGCCATTTTCCCCTCCGGCTCCCCGGCCTCATGAGAAATGCCGCCCAGACGCACAGCCCGCCGTAGTAGACGCCGATCTGCCACATGGACGGGCGCCCCGCGATCCAGGGCGCGAAGGGCAGGCTCCCCATGACCCGGCAGATTCCCTCGTAGTAAGTCAGAATATAGTGAACGGTCCCAAAGACAAACCGCCCGGCCTGCACGGACAGGAAGGCGAGCATCCCGCCGCCGAAGGAGAGCAGAATCACGGCGCTGATAAAGGGAAGCACGAAAAGATTCACCGCCGCGGTGTAAAAATTGATTTCAAAGTAAAAATACAGCAGCACCGGCGCCGTTATGAGAAAAATGCCCGCGTTGGCAAGGAGCGCCTCTCCTATCGTCTCCCGCAATACCTGGCTTTTCTTAAAGACGGCCTGCCCTTTTCCGAGAACAGGATGCTCTTGAAAATGAGCCGTCGGCTCGTTTTTATGAACAGATAATGGTTCTCCTTTCCAGAGAGGCAGAAAAATCTCGATGCCGAGGACCGTCCCATAGGACAGAAGAAATCCCGACTGATAGAGAAGCTCCGGCCTCCCCAGTAACAGGATGCAGGCGCTGAGCGCCAGGGCGCTCAGCCTGTCGTAGCGCCTGCCGAGAAACCGGGCGAACAGCAGACAGGACGTCATACACACCGCCCTCTGAGCCGACACCGGAAATCCCGTCATCTCCCCGTACAGAAAGAGGATTGCCACCGAGACGATGACCGCCCCTTTCATGGGCATGACAAAACGGCGCAGAAAATAAAACAGGCCCGCGCCCACCAGAGAAATATGCAGCCCGGAAATAGCCAGTATGTGAGAGATCCCGTTCTCCTGATACAGATCTTTTATCTCACTGGTCAGGCCGCTCTTTTCCCCCAGGAGAATTGCCGCCGCGACGCCGGCCTGCTCCTCCGGGAGACACTGCGTAATCGCGTTATAAAATTGTTTCCGCGCTTCGTACAGCCACTGTCCGACAGCGTCGTACGAAGGATCCTGGATTGTCAGTGACTTTGAGAAAACTCTGGCCTGGATTCCGGCCTGGTGATAGTATTTATATTCATCGAACTGACCGGGATTGCCCGGTTTTTCAAAAGAATAGATATTTCCCGTGACAGAGACAATATTTCCTATCTTTACCTGTCTGTTCTCCGATTCTTCACCCTCATATACCTGTATCTTTCCGCCAAATAAAACTCCCTGTTCCGCCACATCCCGCAGGACCAGAACGGTTTTTCCTCCCCCGTCCCGGATCTGCTCCACCTGTCCGATGAGCGTCTTTTCCTCCCCGTCGTATGTAACCGGGTCTTTCCCCTCCCGGACAAAGCACAGAATAATCAGAACAATCGCCGCCAACATCACGCAAAAGGGGCGTCTTTTCACATGGTCCTCCCTTCTTTATTATGTCATATGTTTTATTACGTCATCTATTTTCACTGGTCCGCACTCTTTTTACAGTCAATTTTTCATTCATTTTTTATTACTAATCTTCTCTTATAAAATTTAAGTTTCTCTCAAAGGGAGCGTTGAAATTCAAGGTGTCCCCGTATTTCTCCTCCTGCTCCCCCTCGATGGTGAACTGGACCTTCGTCACATTGGGCAGCTCGCACAGCGTATTGACAATGGAATAGACCGTGGCGTCGCTGCTGATTCCCGGCAGCGGGTCGGTAAATTCCTGGCTCAGATCCAGGTAGCAGATGTTGTCCCGGATCGTGACGTTGTTGATCGTTGTCTTAGGCGGAACCGTCCCCCGGATGCCTCCGGGCTGCGCGCCCTGGATGTTCTCCGGTCCCCCGACCAATTTCTCCACCAGAAGCTGCGCCAAAGGCTCCGCGGCGCTGTAGGTCACCTCCGCCGTGATCTGTCGGAGATTTTCTCCGTCCTCCGTGGCAAAATACAGAATCACGTCCTTGCTCTTTGTCGCGTTGGAGGGGTTCAGCTCGTCGATAAACGTGTCCCCGCTCATCATCCCCACCGCGTTTCCCGATATCATAAGAGGCTGATCCTCAATATAAAACTCCACAAAATCAATCCCCTCCACCTGGCAGAGAGTCTCCACCACGGCGGCACGGGACAAAATTTCATCCAGGCCGGTCCTCTTGTTGTAGGCAGCCGTAAAATACAGAGAGAGCTGCGTCTCCTTGATCTGGCAGTCCGTGATCTCCGTCTCCGGGTCCAGAGGCGTTTTGTACTTTCCCTTCTCGCCTCCGTTCTGCAGCCGTTTCAGCAGATCCGCCGCCACGGCGAGGACGTCCTCATTTTCCTCCGCGTCCCTCTCATATTCTTGCGTCACAAGGCCGGTCCCCTCCTCGTCCAGATAATAGATCTGGTACGCCTCCGACGGCTCCTCCGGGTTCGATGTGCCGCAGGCGGTAAACAGACAGAGGGAAAAAATAACGCACGCAGCCAAAAGCCATTTATTCATGTCAGCCTCCATTCCAGAGCGTCTCCTGCTCCGCGTAAATCAGCACAATCCACCAGGCAAACACTGTTACTACTCCACATAGATCAGAGAAACTCACCTGTTAATCACAATTACTACTCCACATAGATCAGCGGAATCCGCACGTTGAACGTAGTTCCCTGCTTTTCCACGCTGTGGACCTTGATCGACCCCCGGTGCAGAAGAATCGCGCTTCTCGTGATGGCGAGCCCCAGCCCGTTTCCGCCCGTCTCTCTCGACCGGGCCTTGTCCACCCGGTAGAACCGCTCGAAGATGTTGTCCTGCAGCTCCTCCGGAATTCCCACGCCGGAATCCGAAACCTTGAGGTAGAAAAATTTGTGGTCCGCGTTCAGGGACACCCGGACCCATCCGCTGTCATAATTATATTTCACGGCATTTTCAATGAGATTTCTGAACGCCATGCCCATTTTTACCTCGTCAATCTGCGCCGTCACCGGCCGCACGCTCTCAAAGATAATATCGATATTCCGCTTGTCGGCGATGGGCTGCAGCTGCTTTAAAATGCCCTCCACGAACTCGTTGACGTTGACCTCGCTGATGTTGACCGTGGCGGCGTTTTTATCCATGCGCACCAGAGAGAGCAGGTCGTTGATGATCTGGTTCATCCGCTCCAGCTCCATGTTGATATCCACCATAAATTCCTGGTACAGCTCCGCCGGGACGTCCTCCTGCCCGATCAGGGACTCCGCCAGCACCTTGACCGACGTCAGAGGCGTTTTCAGCTCGTGCGAGACATTGGACACAAATTCCTGCCTTGCGTCCTCCAGATTCTGCAGGTCGCTGAGCATCAGGTTGAAATTCTCCGTAATCTCCTCCACCTCGGAAAAACCGGTCAGATCCATGTTCTCGTTAAAATCCCCCTGGGTAATCTGCACAATGGAGCCGGAGACCTCCTTTAACGGCTTCACCACCTGGCCGGAATAGAGCACGGAGGCCACGATGACAATGACGCCCAGCAGAAGAATCAGCGTGAGGGCAATGGTCTGAATGCTGTCGTACATGCGGTTCACGCTGGTCAGTGAAAAATCCATGAGAATCACGCCCTCGGCGGATTCCGGGTCCGCCCCGTAGACCGGCATGACGATCTGGACGCTGTCCGCCCGCTGGTTCACGATCCGGCTCTCTTTTCCCTCCAGGCACTGCACGATTTCTTTTAGGAGAAGAATTTTCCCCTCTTCCAGACCGTATGTATCTTTCAGCACAACAAGACCCGAATCCACCACCAGAATCCGGCCATCGTAAATATCCGAAATCTGAGTGAGTTCCGAGTCCACTTCCGAAGAAACATCGTTGCTGAAAAACGCAGACGAGATCACCAGGTTGCTTATGATCGATCCCCTTGCCTGCAGATCGGTAATCCGTTGTGAGACGGCGCGGGAGTGATATGTGTTCAGCAAAATGACCGTAAAGACCGCCAGGGGCACAAGCCCTGTGAGAATCAGCACGAACATGCTCTGAACGCGGAGGCTCCGGATCCGCCTTAATTTAGTCTTTAATGTCAAAGTAATATCCGACTCCCCATTTTGTATGTAAATATGTTGGCTCGCTTGGATTTTTTTCTATTTTCTCACGCATGCGGCGGATATGCACGTCCACCGTCCGGACATCTCCCGGATAGTCCGCGCCCCACACCTCGTGAAGCAGCTTATCCCTCCCGTAAATTTTGTTGGGATGGTTCATGAGAAACTCCAGCAGTTCATATTCCTTGGCGGTAAGGCTCACTTCCCGCCCCTCGATAAAGACGCGGCGCCCCTCGGCGTCCATCCGGATTCTCTCATCCGCCGCCTTGCCGGGCTTCTCCTCCTCCGCCTCCTCCGGCCGGACGCTCTTGCTGCTCCGCCGGATAATGGCCTTGATCCTCGCCTTGACCTCTAAAATATTAAAGGGTTTCGTGATATAGTCGTCCGCGCCGTACTCCAGTCCGAGAATCTTGTCCATATCGTCCCCCTTGGCCGTCAGCATGATAATCGGCACGTCCGAAAATTCCCGGATCTGCTGGCAGACCTCGAATCCCGTCATTTTGGGAAGCATGACGTCCAATAATATAACATCATATGTATTATTCTTCACGGCCTCCAGCGCCTCCTCGCCGTCATAGGCGCAATCCACGCTGAGGCCCTCCTGCTCCAGACTGAACCGGATTCCCTTTACGATTAATTTTTCGTCGTCAACGACCAGAACCTTTCTTGCCATATCTATTCCCCTTACTATACTATTGTCATAACTGTACTGTTATAACTGTACTGTTATAACTGCATTGTTTTAACTGTACTGTTTTAACTGTATTGTTATTACTATACTGTTTTAACTGCACGGTTATAACTATACTGTTATACTGTCTTTGATCTGACCGAATACTCCTTCTTTGATGCCGGAAATATTCATAATATCTTCTATTTTTTGAAAAGCGCCGTGCTCCTCTCTATAGGAGAGAATCATGTCCGCCTTGGCCTCCCCGATGCCGCTCAGCGTCATCAGCTCCTCTTTAGAAGCAGTGTTTATATTGATCTTGCCCGCCGAATCCGGCCCCGACCCCGATTGTCCCTGCTGGCCGGAGTGAGCCAAATCACCCTGCGGCTGATCCGAAAAATCCTGCCCGGCGGATGTGTTTTTGCCCTTTTTACTCGCGCTCTTGGAGGCAATGACAAGCTGCGTGCCGTCCGCCACCGGACTGGCGAGATTTAACGACGTCCGGTCCGCCTTCTTCGTAAATCCTCCCGCCCGCTTTACCACCTCTATGACCCGCGGCTCCCGGTCAAACTCGTATACGCCGGGTTTCTTCACCGCGCCGCATATATGAATGTAGATCGACGCTTTTTCTTCTTCCGCGTCCGGGTTTCCTGTGCCCGTATTTCCCGTGCTGCTTTCGCGCGTTTCCGAGCTCCCCGGAGCTGTATTTCCCGCGCTCTCTCCGCCCCCTGTAAAATCCTCTGTCACCGCAGTCCCGGCAGGCTCCCTGTGGTAATTGGCGCAGAGGTAAACCGTTCCGCAGAGCAAAACAGCAATCACGCCGATCACCGCTTTGCCCCGTTTCATTTTATCCATCTTCTCATCTCCTTCTGTCGGAAAAGGAAATGCCGATGTACAGATTCATTTTACAACCGATACTCAAAATTTACAACCAAAAATTTAACATTTTTGTAATGATTTTGCAATCACTTCCACTTAAATGTAACAATGCCGATGATGATCACAATGACCCCGATGCACTTGCGCCACTCAAAGGGTTGTTTTTCGACCTGGAACAGCCCGAACAGCTCAATCAGATACGACACAAGGAGCTGCGTCGCCACGATGAACATGGCGGAACGGGCCGGACCGATGGCGTTTACGCTCTGTATGACGGTAATCGTGATAAATGCGCCGATTGCGCCGCCGAGCAACATATATTTCGGCGTCACCTGCCACAGACTCCCCACCGTCCCCTCCCGCCCGGTCAGAAGCCAGGCCGCCACGCAGACGACAAAGGCCGTGATCTGCACGAAAGCCGCCGACATCCACACGCTGCTCTGCTTGGTCACCTCGGCGTTGAACACGCCCTGTACGCTCATGAGTGCGCCGGACAGGGCAGCGATTAAAATTCCCCACATAAAAAGCACCCCTTTTTTATCTGTAGTATCTTCCAAAAGAGGCGCTTTTATTCTTTCGTTTCCAAATCGTCAATTTCTGAAGAAAAATTTCCATCTGAAATCATTATTCAGAAATTTTCCTTTAAAAATTTTCACTTAAAAATTTCCCATCCGAAATTCTCCTGTCAAAAACCGGACAGAAAATCTTCACCGTAAAATTTTTCAGGAAAGAACATCGGCTAGAATCTCCGCCATCTCGTCAATGTCCTTCTTTTCTATCACAAGCGGCGGCACAAAGCGGATTACATTGGTTCCGGCGCTCATGAGGATCAGCCCCTTTTCCAGCGCCTTCGTCACATAGGGCCCCGCCGCCTCGTTCAGCTCCAGCCCGCGCATAAGGCCCAGTCCGCGCGTCTCCTTTACAAGCGGTTTTTCGGCGAGCTCTTTCAGCTTCTCATCCAGATACTCGCCCATCTCCTGTACATGCGCCAGTATATTCTTTTTTTCAAACTGCGCGAGCGTCGCGCACACTGCCGCGCACGCAAGCGGATTTCCGCCGAACGTCGTGCCGTGGTCGCCCGGCACAAGCGCCTTCGCGATTTCGGCTGTGGTGGCAATCGCGCCCACCGTGACGCCGTTTCCAATTCCCTTTGCCATCGTGACAATATCCGGCTTCACATCATAGTGCTCATAGGCGAACATTTTTCCGCTCCGCCCCATGCCGCACTGAATCTCGTCGCAGATCATCATGATGTCCCGCTCGTCGCACAGCTCGCGGATTCCCTGCAGAAATTCCCTGTCCGCCGGATAGATGCCGCCCTCGCCCTGCACGGCCTCCACGATGATGGCGTATGTACCGTCCGTGACATTTGCCTTCACGCTCTCGATATCGTTGTAGTCCGCGAAGCTGACGCCTGCGAGCATGGGCTCAAAGGGCTCTCTATACTTCGCCGTTCCCGTCACCGACAGCGCTCCCATGCTCCGTCCGTGGAAAGCCTTGTTCATCGAAACGATTTCGTGACGCTCCTCATGCCCCTTCATAATCGCGTACTTGCGCGCCAGCTTGAGCGCTCCCTCGTTTGCCTCCGTGCCGCTGTTCGCCATGAACACCTTGTCCATCCCGGACGCCTCGGCGAGCCCCTTTGCCGCCCTCATAAGCGGCTCCGAGTAAAAATAATTGGAAAAGTGGATTCCCTTGTCAATCTGCTCCTTCAGGGCATTTTTGAACTCCTCGTTGCTGTATCCCAAGGCGCACACGGCGATGCCGCCGCCAAAATCCAGATACCGCTTTCCCTCCGTGTCGTACAGGCACACTCCCTCGCCGTGGTCCAAGACCACCGGATAGCGGTTGTAGGAGTGGACCAGATACTGCTCTGATTCATCGATTAGCTTCTGCATGTCTTGTCGTCCTTTCTTTCTGTATTCTGCTGTTTAGTGACCTGATCTCTCTATGCGCAATGCGTTAATCGCTCTGTGCGCAATGCGCACTCGCGTTTGACTTTTCTACTGTTTAGCGCCCCGATCTCTCTATGCGCAATGCGCACTCGCGTTTGACCTTTCTGCTGTTTAATGTGCTGATCTCTCTATGCGCAATGCGCACTCGCGCTTGACCTTTCTGCAATTTAATGTGCTGATCTCTCTATGCGCAATGCGCACTCGCGCTTGACCTTTCTGCTGTTTAGTGTGCTGCTCGCTCGTGCGCATATAAATTGAGACTATTGTCAATAATCGCCGTTCCGATACCCTGCTTGGTGAAAAACTCCAAGAGCAGGCAATGCTCTTTTCTTCCGTCCAAAATATGCACCCGGCTCACGCCCTGCTCGACGGCCTCGATGCAGTTCTTGATTTTCGGAATCATGCCCCCGCCGATGGTGCCGTTTTCAATGAGGTATTTGGCCTCCTTGACCGGCAGCACCGAGATCAGCGTCTCCGGATCGTCCTTGTCCATGCAGACTCCGTCGATGTCGGTCATAAACGCCAGTTTCTCCGCCTTGATGCACTTGGCGATGGCGCTGGCCGCGTCGTCCGCATTTATATTATATGCCTGATAGTCCTCATCCATGCCAATTGGGGCGATAATCGGAATAAAATCCTTTTCGATGAGCGTGTCGATTAACGATGAATCCACCGATACCACCTCGCCCACGAATCCGATGTCCTTTCCACGGGACAGCTTTTTCCGACAAACCATCGTGCCGCCGTCCTTGCCGCTGATGCCCGCCGCCTTTACGCCGAGCTTTTCCATCATCTGGACGAGGTGCTTGTTGACCTTGTTCAGCACCATCTCCGCCACCTCCAGCGTGTCCTCGTCCGTCACCCGGAGGCCGTCCACAAACTGGCTCTCCTTGCCCATGTATCCCAGCCACCGACTGATTTCCTTGCCGCCGCCGTGCACGATAATCGGCTGCATGCCCACCAGCTTGAGCAGCGCCACATCCTTGATCACCGACTCCTGCAGCTGCTCGTCTAGCATCGCGGAACCGCCGTACTTCACCACAACCTTTTTTCCGTTAAAATCTCGTATGTAGGGGAGCGCCTCGATTAACGTCTCCGCCTTTAATACAATTTCCTCTAAATTTTCCATTTTTAACCTCTTTTCTGAGCGACTTGTCGCGAAGAGGCGATGAGAAAACTGCGTAGCAGTTTCTCATCTGCCATCAATGCAATTTGTTTTCGCCCGGAAACAAATTGCCGATGTGAAAAATAAGCTATCAAGCTTATTTTTCACATTAGCTTCTATAATCTCCATTTATTTTTACATAATCATATGTCAGGTCGCACCCCCACGCCGTGGCGGAGCACTCCCCTTCCTTCATATCGCAGATAAAGGCAACCTTCTCCCGGCTCAACAGCTCCGTCGCCTTTTCCTCGCTGTAACCCGTCTCCACGCCGTCCTTCACAAGCAGCAGGGACTCTCCCC
>CANRJU010000081.1 GCA_947631075.1 uncultured Lachnospiraceae bacterium | reverse complement strand
AGTTTTTCGCCCGGGAAATGCCCTTGCGCAGCGGCGGCCCCACCAGAGGGATCTGCTCCACGGTGTTTTCCATCCGAAATGGCGGGCACTCCACCCGGCAATCTCCGCAGTACGCCCTGCTCCCACTCTTTCCCATCGTGGCGCAGATCAACGGCGTGTGATATTTCTCCCGGATTTGCCGCACCCCCTGGTCTATATCCGACGTGCCCGTAAAAAACTCGATTTCATCATCGGAAATTTTCAGAATATGGCACGCCTCGATTCCATACGCTATTTTTTCCCGCGCGGTTTTCAGATCCTTCCACAGCGGCGGGCGCAGGTTCGGATCAAAGGAAATCAGCGCGCCTGCCTCCCTCGCCTCCCGGACCGCCCTTTTTGTGGCCCTCTCCACCTCCCCGTGCGTCATGGACAGGCTGCCAAAGTGAAAAATCCGCGTATTCTGCAAAAGGCGGGAATCCACCTCGGACTCCCTGAGCATCATATCCGCCCCCGGATTCCGGTAAAAGGAAAAGCTGCGGTCCCCATCCGGCGCCGTGTGCACGAACGCGAGCGTGGTGGGAACCTCCTCATCCACCATCAGGCCGCTTGTATCAATTCCCTGCTCCGCCACGGCAAGACGGAGCATTTCACCCAAAGAATCCTTCCCGACCTTCCCCACAAAGGCCGTCTTTTTCCCCAATTTCTGCAGCATGGCTAAAACATTGCAGGGCGCGCCGCCCGGATTTGCCTCGAGGAGAGGATTTCCCTGCCCGCTCATGCCATTTTCCGTAAAATCCACCAAGAGCTCGCCAAGCGCCGTCACATCATATTTTTTCACAAAAACCACCGTCCCTTCTAATCCAACGCAATCCTGTATTTCTCAATGTGGACTCGCGCCGTCCCATCGCACAAAAATTCAATATCCTCCGCCTCCAGAGGAGTAAAAAAGGTCGTGCTGAACGCCTGCGCGCCGTCGTTGACAAACAGCTCTGCCGAAAATTTGTCGAGAATCAGGCGGAGCTTCAGCGTTTTCTCCGCTTTTTTAATCCGCATGCTCCGCTGGCACACCACGTCGCGGTCCACCCCGGAATAGGTGCGGTCGTACCGGATTTCCTGCGCCGCCCTGTCATAGCAGAACTGGACAAAATGCGCGCTGTCCTTCGCGAACTGGACGGAGAATTTTTCAAAATCCCCCTCCCGTATTTCCAGCAACACATCCAGCACACGCCCCTTCACGCCGGGCACCCGGCAGGCTCCGGATATCTCTATGTTATCACAGATCACTGGGTCCTTTCGGTATTTCTCCAGCTCTCGGACCGGATTCTGGTACAGCGTCCCCTCCCGGAGCTCTAATTCGCGGGGAATCGTCATCATTCCATTCCACTTCTGTCCGGCGGGCTTAATGTCCATATCCCACGAGTGCATCCACCCGATCATAATCCGCCGCCCGTCCGGCGCCTGCATGGTCTGCGCCGCGTAAAAATCGGTCCCCGGATCTAATGCAACGACCTGCTCCTCCCGCAGATGATGGCGCTGCCTGTCATACTCGCCAATCAGGGCAATCGACTGATTTCCATTGTGAAATTCGCTGCCGTCCGCCTGCATATTCATAGGAGAAACGATCAGAACGTGCTTATCTCCCATCGGGAAAAAATCCGGGCACTCCCACATCGTCCCATACTTCCCCTGATTGTCCGCCAGCACGGACACATATCTCCACTCCCGCAGATTGTCCGACTCAAAGAGCGCCACCTGGCCCTGCTGCCGCTCATTCCGATTGCCCGCCACCAGATAGTAGGTGTCGCCCTCCCGCCACATTTTCGGATCGCGAAAATCCTCCTTAGAAAAACCTGGCGGGAGCCTCTCCCACGGAACGACCGGATTTTCCT
Source organism: uncultured Lachnospiraceae bacterium (assembly GCA_947631075.1). GTDB lineage: Bacteria > Bacillota > Clostridia > Lachnospirales > Lachnospiraceae > Eubacterium_F. The sequence continues at coordinate 8,009 of CANRJU010000081.1, read as the reverse complement.
CCACCTTTTCATAGCGGAGACCGTCGCCGACTGCCAGGCACTGCTGCTGAATCGCGCTTCCATCTCCCTCGTCCGAATCCATCACCCCGGTATAAACCAGCACATGACGGTCCCCGTCCTCTATGGCGCTGCCGGAAAAACATCCGGCAGCATCATACGGGCGATCGGGCGCCAGCGCGACGGGCAGCTCCTCCCATTTCACAAAATCCTCGGAAACACAATGTCCCCAGTGCATCGGCCCCCACTCCGTACTGTATGGATGATATTGGTAAAACAGGTGGATTTTCCCCTTATAAAAGGAGAATCCATTGGGATCGTTCATCCAGCCCACCGGCGGGGCAACGTGAAATTCCGGTCTCTCGCTTTTGTCCGCCCTATATTTTTCCTGATACTCATTTGCCTTCTCTAATAGCGTCATTTTTTTCCTCCCCGCTCACAATATCATAATTCAATCGCGTATTCCGTCTTCGGATCAAAGAAGTGCATCTTATGCGGCATCATCACAAACTCCACGGTGTCGCCGATTCCGCTCACCTCGTACTTGGATACCCGCGCCACCGTCGTGATGCCTCCAAATTCAAAATAGAGGTTATTTTCATTTCCCATAATCTCCGTATTCTCAATCACGGCGCTCTGCTTATCCGCCCCGTTCAGCTCCATGTTGGGATCGTCAAATTTAATGTCCTCTCCCCGGATGCCCATAATCAGCCCGTCCTTGTACGCGCGCAGCTTTTCGGCGCTTCCATCCGGCAGCGCCACCTTTCCGCCGCCCTCGAACACGATGTGCGAATCCTCCAGCCGGACCGGATAAAAATTCATCTGCGGAGAGCCGATAAATCCCGCCACAAATTTATTTACGGGATGCTCGTACAGCTCCATCGGCGCTCCAGTCTGCTGGACCACGCCGTCCTTCATAATGACGATCCGGTCCGCCATCGTCATGGCCTCGACCTGGTCGTGCGTCACATAAATGGTCGTGCTGCCTAACTCGCGGTGCAGCTTGCTGATCTCATTTCTCATGCTGACACGGAGCTTCGCATCCAGGTTGGACAGCGGCTCATCCATCAAAAACAGCTTCTGGTTTTTCACAATGGCCCTCCCCAGAGCGACTCTCTGCCTCTGCCCGCCGGACAGGTTCTTGGGCTTTCGATAGCGGTATTCCTCCAGGCCGAGAATCTTCACCGCCCAGTCCACCTTTTTCTTAATCTCATCGGCAGGAACCTTCATGTTCTTAAGACCATAGGAGATATTTTTCTCCACCGTCATATGAGGATACAGCGCGTAATTCTGAAACACCATAGAAATCCCCCGGTCCATCGGCGCGACCTCGTTCATTCTCTTTCCGTCAATGTATAAATCCCCGCTTGTGATTTCCTCAAACCCGGCAATCATGCGCAGCGTAGTCGACTTGCCGCACCCGGACGGTCCGACAAACGCGATAAACTCCTTTTCCTCTATGGACAGGTTAAAATCCGTAACGGCATTTTTATCCGTCTTATCATATTTTTTGCAAACATTTTTTAACTCTACAAAGCTCATATTAGCCCTCCTTTGATCCTGTTGAAACAACGCCTTCTACAATCTGCTTGGAGAAGAACGAGTAAATAATTATAACGGGTATTGTAACGAGCGTAATCACTGCCAGCGTCTGACCCATCGTCGTATTTTCATTTGCGGTAATCGCGTTCAGGCCAATCTGCGCCGTCAGCAGATCCCCCGATGTAAATACCAGCGAGGGCCACAGATAATCATTCCACACATTCAAAAAGGTAAATACGCTCACCGTGGCGACCACGCTTTTTGACATGGGCAGCACCATCGTAAAGAAATACTTGAGCGGGCTGCAGTGGTCTAACTGCGCCGCCTCGTACACATCGTCCGGGAGGCTGACAAATACCTGCCGGAACAGGAAAATATTGAATGGGTTCACGATCATCGGGAGAATATAGCCGATGACGTTATTGAGCAGCCCCACCTTCGCGATGAAGAAGAAATGAATCGTGATAATCGTCTCCATCGGGACAATCATCAGGAGCATAATAATCATCAGCCAGCGCTCCCGAAACGGGAATTTGATCTTTGCCAGCGCGTACCCCGCCAGCCCGTTTACGATAATCCCCAACACGATCAGTACCGCCGCGTAGAACAGCGTATTCGCCGTGTACTTCAAAAAGGAAGTGTCCGTCAGAATGGTTATATAATTATCGAAAAAATTTCCATTCAGGGCCGGCGGAATAAACGCTGCCATCGAGTTCATGTCGCTTGTGATTGCCGCGTCCGTCTTAAACGAATTTGCCACCATCCAGATGACCGGGAACAGAAAGAACAGCGAGGCAATCAACATGACTGCGACCAGAATCCAATTACCTATTTTTTGCTTTCTTGTTTTCATGCTTATCCTCCTTATCCCTGGTCAGAATCGTCTGGATCACGGTGAGTATCATCACAAATATGGCAAACACGATCGCCATCGTTGACGCCAGGCCGATTTCCCAGTTTACAGTGCCGGTTTCATAAATGTCATATACCATCGTATAGGTCGAGTGGGAGGGCCCGCCGCCCGTCATTACCATCGGCTGTACCAGCATGCGGAACGCCCCGATTGTGATTGTGATAAATACAAATACGCACAGCGGCTTTAATTCCGGCAGCGTGATGTCCTTAAATTTCTGCCAGCCCGTGGCGTGGTCCATCTCCGCCGCCTCGTACAGCGCGGGGTTGATTGCCTGAAGGCCTCCTAAGAAAATGATCATCTGATATCCGACTCCCTGCCACGCGCTCATAATGGCGATCGAGGGGAGCGCCTGTGAGGCGCTGTTGATAAATGGCTGCGCCGCAATCCCAAAATGGGCGAGAACCGAGTTCAAAATTCCCTCCGGGCTGTAAATCTGCACCCACAGCGTGGACACGACCGCCAGCGACATAACGACCGGCATAAAAAACGCCACCTTGAAATACCGCTTGCAGTGCGTGACCTTGTTGATCAGCAGGGCAAGTCCCAGAGAGCCCAGTCCCTGCAGCGGGACAATGATGATCACAAAGCAGACCGTGTTGACAAACGCCTGCCTGAAATCCTCGTCCTTGAAAATCTGCAGGAAATTATCGAGCCCCACAAAGTGAGTCAGTCCCGGATTCAGGGCGAAGAAATCGGTAAAGCTGAACACCAGAGTCAAAATCATCGGCAGGAACAAAAAAATCGTAAGCAGCACGAGCGCCGGTCCAAAAAAAGCCATTCCTAAAATAGATTCTGATTTTTTCTTCATATCATTTCACCGTATAACGCTTCAGCTTAGCGTCAATCCTTTCTACCGCTTTATCCAGCTCCGCCTGCGGATCCGCTCCGCTCAAAACGCAGTTTTCAAGCACCTGCTGGAAGGATGTGCTTACCTGTGGATAAACCGGTGTTTTGGGGCGCGGGTGTCCTTCCTCCCGCAGCTGGTCGTACAATGCCTTGCAATTTTCGTCATTTTTAAATTCCTCGCATTTTTCATATGCCTCAAAGGTGGACGGCAGATTCTTAGTCGTCTTCCACAGCGCAATCCCGCTCTCCACGCTGGTCATGCACTTTACGAGCTCGGTCGCCCCCTCGATGTTGTCTGTCTTTGTCGAGGCCGCAAATGCCCATGATCCGCTGGGCGCGTATCTGCCGCCGTCCCAGTTGTCCCCCACGATATAGGGCGCCACTCCCAGATTGACGTCCGGATAGCTCGTGTAAATGGTGTTCAGCTCCCACGGCCCGCAGAATTTGAACGCCGCGCGTCCGCTCTCAAACAGGTTGCTGATGGGAACCTGGGACATATAGCCGCCCGCCAGCAGCTTTTGAAAATATTCTATCGTGCTGACATTCTCGGGAGCGTTAAATATCCCGTCCACCTGCAGCCCGTCCTCGCTGACGATATTCTGCCCGCTCGACCAGAAAAACGGCGCGTAATTGAATATCGTCTCCTCTCCTATCGGAAAAGTCATATCCAGGGCGTACCCTTTCATGGAATCCGTAACCGGCTTTATCTTCTCAAGCACGTCCAGAAACTCGCTGAACGTCCACGGGTGCTTCGCGTCCGGGATTTCCACGCCCGCCTTTTCCAGTATGTCCCTGTTGCAATACAGCCCCACCGTGGACTCCATGCCGCCCAGCGCGTACAGCTCGCCGTTATAGGTTCCCTGGTCGATAATCGTCTGAAGGTACTCGCCCTTCTCCTCATCGGTCAGAGGCGCCAGCGGCTGAATGATTCCATTCGACGCGTAGGTCGCGATATTCGGGCCGTCCACGGTCAGAACATCCGGCAGGTCGCCGGACATGACCGACGCGTTGATCTTGTCTGAATAGCCTCCCCCGCTGTCGTTTCTTGGGATAAATTCAATATCCGCGAAATACTTCCCATTAAATTTTTCATTAAAACGGTTTACTGCGTCCCGATAGCATCCGCCCTCGTTCGTATCCTCAATGCAGTGCACCCAGATCGAGAGATACTCCTCGCCCGGATCATAGCCCTCCACATCGCCGGGATCCGGCCTGGACTGCCCGCAGCCCGTAAGACTTAAAAGCGCCATGCCCAAAACCAGGCAGAGCAAGCTTTTTGCTTTCATCTGCACATCTCCTTTCTCACGCGATTCCCAGAATTGATTGTTTCCGAACTCATATGCGCATATGGATAACCGGTTAAGTAACCGGTTACTTTATAGATATAATACTCCCATGCCCTTTATTTGTCAATACCTTTTTTCAAAAAAAGTAACCGGTCATGTAATCGGTTATTTTTCGGTTGATTTTCCCGGGGCCGACTGCTATAATAGGTACTGTAAGGATAGGAGGAGATTCGATTGAAACAGAAAAAAGTAACCTTTGACGATATTGCCAGACACACCGGCTTTTCCAAAACGACCATTTCAAGATATTTTAACAACCCGGATTCTCTGACCGTTGAGAATCAGGAAAAAATCGCGCAGGCCCTCAAGGAGCTGAACTATCAGGAAAACAAGCTCGCCAAGGTCCTCGCCAACGGAAAGAGCGAATTTATCGGCGTAATCATTCCGAACTTTTATCTCGGCTATTTTTCCGAAATGCTCAACTGCATTTTAAATACCTATGAGCAGTTCGGCTATAAATTTCTCGTATTTGTGGGCAACGACAACAAAGAGAGCGAGCGGAAATATATAAAGGAGCTGCTCGCCTACAAGATCGAGGGGCTCATCGTGTTGAGCCACACGATTCCCTCCAGGGAGCTCGCCTCCTACAATATCCCCATCGTCACGATCGAGCGGGAGGACCAATTTGTAAACAGCGTCAATACCAACAACTACATGGGCGGCGTGCAGGCCACCAGCCTTCTCTACAAAAATAACTGCGATATCCTGCTGCACATCAATTCCGTCATGTCCGAGGAAATCCCCTCCTATGGGCGCATCATGGGCTTTACGGATATATGCCGGGAGCACGATCTGAAAAATGAGCTGATTCTCGCGGATTTTGGAAACTCCTATCAGGAAACAAAGCAGTGCCTTGAAAATGTATATCAGTACATCAAGGAAAAATATCCCCATCAGAAAAAGGGGCTCTTTTTGGCAAACGACACCCACGCCAGCATTATGCTGAACCTGATTTTCCGTGAATACGGCAAGCTGCCCGACGAATACCGGATCGTCGGCTTTGACGACTCCCCGATTGCCACGGAGTCCATTCTGCCCATCAGCACAGTGGGCCAGCAGATCGACCTGATCGCCTACACCGCCGTAGAGCTTCTGGTCGCGCAGATGAATGAGCGGAAAAAACGCCGCCCCGAACCGCAGAAGGAGCTTATTCACAAAGAAATAACTCCTGTCTTAATGCGGCGCGAGACGACGGATTAGACTGCGGGGGGGGTACTGGCCTTTGCGCCTAATCCGTTATGGAATAAATAAAAAAGACTGCCGCCCTCGTGAATCCAACTTTTCAATCCACAAAAGCGACAGTCCCCATTATAATTTTTTCTATCAATACAGCGGGTATTTATCCGTCAGCGACTTCACAATGGCCTTCGCCCGCTCAAGGTTCCCCTCATGGTCGTCGATCAGCATGGCAATAGCGTCTGCAATCTGGTCCATATCCTGGGTATTCATGCCACGGCTTGTAACAGCGGCCGTGCCCAGACGGATTCCGCTTGTCACAAACGGTGACTGCGGATCGTTCGGAATAGTATTTTTGTTCGCGGTGATATTGGCGTCGTCCAACCACTTCTCCACTTCTTTTCCGGTCAGTCCCTTGCTCACCAGATCCACAAGCATCAGGTGGTTGTCCGTGCCGCCGGACACAATGTCAATGCCACGGCTCATCAGACCCTTGCACAGCGCCTGCGCGTTGTCAATAATATTCTTTCCGTACTCCTTAAAGCTCGGATCCAGCGCCTCCTTCAGGCACAGCGCCTTAGCGGCGATTACGTGCATCAGAGGACCGCCCTGAGTGCCCGGAAAAATGGCCTTGTTCAGCTTGTGCTCGGTGGCAAATTCCTCCGAGGAGAGAATCATGCCGCCGCGGGGTCCGCGCAGCGTCTTGTGGGTCGTCGTCGTCACCACATGGGCATACGGCATCGGGCTCTCGTGCATTCCGGACGCAACCAAACCTGCGATGTGCGCCATATCCACCATCAAGAACGCGCCCACCTCATCAGCGATCTCGCGGAATCTCTTGAAATCAATCTTGCGGCAGTATGCGCTGGCGCCGGCAATAATCATTTTCGGCTTGCACTCCTTCGCGATGCGCTCTACCGCCTCATAATCGATAAATCCGCTATCGTCCACGCCGTAGGGAACGATGTTGTAGTAGGTTCCCGATATGTTGGCCGGGCTTCCATGAGAAAGGTGTCCGCCGTGGTCCAGATTCATTCCCATCACCGTCTCGCCCGGTTTCACCAGCGCAAAGAATACCGCCATATTCGCCTGCGCTCCGGAATGGGGCTGTACATTGGCATAGGTGCAACCAAACAGCTTTTTCGCGCGCTCCCTTGCCAGCTCCTCCACCATGTCCACGAACTGGCATCCGCCGTAGTAGCGCTTGCCCGGATACCCTTCCGCGTACTTGTTCGTCAGCGTGCTCCCCATCGCAGCCATCACGGCCTTGCTCACAAAATTCTCCGACGCAATCAGCTCAATGTGGTCGTTCTGGCGTCCCGTCTCCAGTTCCATTGCCTTCGCCAACTCCGGGTCGGCTTTTTTCACTTCATCAAAAGAATACATAATTTATCTCCTTTATATTTTTATACTTCATTTATCACAAAACCATTGAAAAATTCACAATTCTTCAGTATTTATTTAAATCTCATCGATGGCAAAGCGATTAGACTTCGTCTATGGCGAAGCGATCATGCCTCATCGATGGCAAAGCGATCATGCCTCATCGATCGCTTTACCTATATCATTCCTCATATATTTATTTTCAAAATGAATCAGCTTTGTCGCCTCATAGGCGTTGGCCCTGGCCTCTTTCAAGTCCTTGCCCTTGGCCGTCACGCCCAGCACGCGCCCGCCATTGGACACAATGCCCTCGTCAGTCTGCTTTGTGCCGGCGTGGAACACATAATAGCCCTCCTTGCCGTCAAAGTTCTCAAAGCCGGTGATGAGCTTGCCCTTCTCATAGTGCTCCGGATAGCCGTCGGACGCCAGCACCACGCATACGGCGGCGTTGTCCTCGAACTGCAGATCCACCGTGTCCAGCTTTCCGTCAATGCAGGCGTTCATCACGTCCACGATATCGTTTTTCATGCGGGGAAGTACCACCTGCGCCTCCGGATCGCCGAATCTCGCGTTGTACTCCAACACCTTCGGGCCGTCCTCCGTCAGCATCAGTCCCACAAAAAGGATTCCGACAAAATCCCTGCCCTCCGCCTTCATGGCGTCCATCGTGGGCTGATAAATATTTTCCTCGCAGAATTTCGCCACCTCGTCGGTGTAGAAGGGGCTCGGTGAAAATGTCCCCATGCCGCCGGTATTCAGTCCCTTGTCGCCGTCCTTCGCCCTCTTGTGGTCCTGGGCGCTGG
>CANRJU010000080.1 GCA_947631075.1 uncultured Lachnospiraceae bacterium | reverse complement strand
GGTTCAGAAAGATCTGGAGAAGGCGGCTGTGACGGAAATTCCCTATCAGTTTCCGCCTCTCAGCCTGCTGACGGCGCCCAAGGGGAACCGAGGGGGAACGGATCACAACGAGCTGAAGGCCACAGCCATGAAGCTCCAGCAGACATTGGAGAGCTTTGGCGTGCGCGTGAAGCTCGGCGATATCAGTCTGGGTCCCAGCGTCACCCGGTATGAGCTGATTCCGGAACAGGGCGTGAAGGTGAGCCGGATCACCAGCCTCTCGGACGACATCAAGCTGAGCCTGGCGGCGTCGGACATCCGCATCGAGGCCCCGATTCCCGGCAAGGCGGCGGTGGGCATCGAGGTTCCGAATCCTGAGCGCACGATGATTACCCTAAGAGAGCTTTTAGAGAGCAATGAATTTAAAAAGGCCAAGTCCAGGGTGACCTTTGCCGTGGGCAAGGACATCAGCGGGCAGACTATTGTGACGGACATCGCGAAGATGCCCCATCTGCTCATCGCCGGGGCCACGGGCTCCGGTAAATCGGTGCTGATCAACACGCTCATCATGAGCATTATTTACAAGGCCTCGCCAAACGAGGTGAAGATGATCATGGTGGATCCCAAGATGGTGGAGCTGACGGCGTACGAGGACATTCCACATCTGATGATTCCCGTGGTGAAGGATCCCAAAAAGGCGTCCGCGGCGCTCGCGTGGGCGGTGGCGGAGATGACGAACCGCTACCAGAAATTTGCCGACGCAGGCGTGCGTGACCTAGCTTCCTACAACGCGAGAATCGATAAGGTGACGGACAAGTCCGATCCGGAGTACCAGAAGATGCCGCAGATCGTGATTATCGTGGACGAGTTCGCCGATCTGATGATGGTGGCGCCGGGCGAGGTAGAGGACGCCGTCTGCCGTCTGGCGCAGCTGGCGCGCGCGGCGGGGATTCATCTGGTGCTGGCGACTCAGCGCCCGTCGGTCAACGTCATCACCGGTCTGATCAAGGCAAATATTCCGTCCCGAATCGCCCTGTCCGTCTCGTCGGCGGTGGATTCGAGGACGATTATCGACTCGGCGGGGGCGGAAAAGCTGCTGGGAAATGGCGATATGCTGTTCGCTCCCCAGAATCTGCCCAAGCCGATTCGCGTGCAGGGGGCGTTCGTCTCCGACGAGGAGCGTGACGGAGTAGTCAGCTTTTTGAAAAACCAGGGCGGGCCCGCCTATAATTCGGAGGTCACCGCCCACATCGAATCGGCTCCGGTGCCGGGCGCGCAAAACGGCGCGGGAGCGAATGGTTCCGGTTCGGGCTCGGATGAGCTGTTCGCGGAGGCGGGCCGGTTCATCATCGAAAAGGACAAGGCGTCCATCGGGCTCTTGCAGCGGATGTTCCGCATCGGATTCAACCGGGCGGCGCGGATTATGGACCAGCTCTCCGACGCCGGCGTGGTGGGCCCGGAGGAGGGCACCAAGGCGAGACAGATTCTTATGTCCAAGGAACAATTTGAGAACTATCTGGAGGAGAACGGCGGATGAGAGGACTGCTTGTCTATAACGGTTTTCTGATAAACGACAAATTTAACGAGCTGAACGAACTTTTCTTTCACGCCGCAAAGGAGTTGGACATTGCTCTGCGCGGCGTGAAAAATTCCGAACTATTGCTGGAAATGGGAGCATCGGGTTTTGTGCGCCCGGCGATTCTCGCGGAGGAAAAGCCGGATTTCGCGGTGTTCTGGGACAAGGATATCTTGTTGGCCGAATATCTGGAGAGCCGGGGGATTCCTGTGTACAACAGCAGCCGGTGCATCGCCCTCTGCGACGACAAGCGGCGTACCCACATGGCGCTGGCCAGGGCGGGGCTTCCCATGCCGGAGACGTTCATCGCGCCCATGACCTATGCGGGGGTCGGATTTACGGATTTTTCTTTTATCGGCGAAATAGAAAAAAAATTGCGCTATCCCATGGTGGTCAAGGAGGCTTTCGGCTCCTTCGGCGCGCAGGTGTACCGGGTCGGCGGGCGGGATGAGCTTCTGGATCTGGTGCGCCGTTCTCCCGCGGAGCTGATTTTCCAACAGTACATAGAATCCAGCGCCGGGCGGGACGTCCGTTTACAGGTGGTGGGCGAGCGGGTGACCGCCGCCATGTACCGCCATTCGGAGACGGATTTTCGCGCCAATGTATCCGCGGGCGGCAGCATGGAGCCCTACAAGCCGAGCGGGCGGGAGTGCGAGCTGGCGCTTGCGGCGGCGCGGGCCGTGGGGGCGGATTTCGCGGGCGTCGACCTGCTCTTGGGAGATGAGGGGGAGGGGAGCCTTGTCTGCGAGGTCAACTCCAACGCCCATTTTAAGAATCTCATGGACTGCACCAGCGCGGACACGGCGCGCGATATTCTTCTGTATATCAAGCACGCATGGGAGAGGGGGCGGACCGGATGAATGCCTGGCTGGTCTATGACGAGGAGCGAGCGGCCAAAAACGCGGATTATATCGCCCTCCACCACAAAAAGGGAGCCGAGTACGGGATTGAGTTTGCGCTGAAAATGGCAGATGAGTGCAAAGCGGCTCTGCGGAGCGGGGCGCGACCGGACTTTGCCATCGTCCGGACGGTGAATCCGGCGCTCTCCCGCGAGCTGGAGGGACAGGGCGTGTCGGTCTTTAATCCGTCATCTGTGTCGGAGATATGTAATGACAAATATAAAACCTACGAGTACGTGTCTGCCCGCTACGAGAAGATGCCGGTGCTGGAAACGCTTTTTTTTCCCGGAAAAACGCTGAATGACCGAGCCGAAACGGAATATCTGCTGCAGCAGTTTCCCCATCACGTTCTGAAGGCGGTGGATGGGCACGGGGGGAGCCAGGTGTTTCTCACGGATGAGACATCCTGTGAAGAAGTTTATAATGCCTTGAGAGGCATTGACTTTCAAGGCATTGACTTGCCAGATAATAACATTGACTCTCAAGGTGTTGACTTGCCAGGCATGATCGACAAGAAGGAGAGCATTACCTTTCAGGTTAATACCCCGCAGTGTTCGGATTTCATTCTCCAGCCCTTTTTGAAGGGGCCGGGGAAGGATGTGCGCGTGTACGTCATCGGGGATGAGATTGTCGCGGCGATTGAGCGGCAGGCAAGAGAGGGCTTCCGCTCGAATTATTCCCTGGGGGGCGCCGTGCGTCCGGTCGCGCTCACCGAGGAGCAAAAAGGACTGGTGGCGCAGATCTGCCGGATCTTTGATTTTGGCCTGGCGGGGATTGATTTTCTCGTGGATGAGCGGGGAAATTTTGTGTTTAACGAGATCGAGGACGTAGTGGGGGCGCGGATGCTCTACCAGTGCAGGCCGGATATTGACCTTTTGGGGCGCTATTTTTCTTTTATTCTGGATAAATTGTTGCATTAAAGGGGAATCACCGCTATAATGATATCAGAGCCAGAGCATCGTTTGATTTTGGCATCATAAATAAATATAAGAGACGTCGATCCAAATGAAGATTACGATGTCGATTGAGGGAAGCACATTTTAAAGGATGAGATTAAAAAAATATTAAAAAAGATTAAAAAAGATATTAAGAAAGATATCAAAAAAGATATCAAAAAGAGGCAGGAGGACATTGTGAAAACAGATATTAAAAAGAGACAGGAGGACATTATGAAAACAGATATTGAAATTGCTATGGAGGCGGAGCTGGAGCCGATTAAAAATGTGGCGGCGTCCCTTGGAATCTCGGAGGACGAGCTGGACCTTTACGGAAAATACAAGGCAAAATTCACAGACGATCTGTGGGAGCGCGTCAAGGACAACCCGGACGGAAAGCTGGTGCTCGTGACGGCGATTAACCCCACGCCCGCGGGAGAGGGAAAGACGACGACCACGGTCGGGCTGGGACAGGCTATGGCGAAGATCGGAAAGAAGGCGGTCATCGCCCTGCGCGAGCCGTCGCTCGGCCCCTGCTTTGGCTTAAAGGGAGGCGCGGCGGGCGGCGGATACGCCCAGGTCGTTCCCATGGACGACTTGAATCTCCATTTCACCGGGGATTTTCACGCCATCACATCCGCGAACAATCTGCTGGCGGCGATGCTGGACAACCACATCCAGCAGGGGAACGCGCTGAACATCGACACGAAGCAGATCGTGTGGAAGCGCTGCGTGGACATGAACGACCGCGTCCTGCGAAACATTACCGTGGGGCTGGGGCGCAAGGCGGACGGCGTGACCAGAGAGGACCATTTTATCATTACCGTGGCGTCGGAAATCATGGCGATCCTCTGCTTAGCGGAGAACATGAAGGATCTGAAGGAGCGTCTGGGACGCATTATCGTCGCCTATACCTATGACGGCCAGCCGGTCACCGCGAAGGAGTTAAAGGCGGTGGGCGCTATGGCGGCTCTCTTAAAGGACGCCATCCGGCCCAACCTGATTCAGACGCTGGAGCACACGCCCGCCATCGTGCACGGCGGACCATTTGCCAATATCGCCCACGGCTGCAACAGCATCCGCGCTACAAGGACAGCTCTGAAGCTGGCGGATTACACGATTACGGAGGCGGGATTCGGCGCCGATCTGGGCGCGGAGAAGTTTATGGATATCAAGTGCCGCATGGCGGGGCTCAAGCCGGACGCCGTCGTCCTGGTTGCCACCGTGCGCGCGCTGAAATACAACGGAGGCGTAGCGAAAGAGAATCTGGGGACGGAGAATCTGGACGCTCTGAAAAAGGGCATTGTAAATCTGGAAAAGCACATTGAAAATGTCGCCAAATTCGACGTGCCCTGCATCGTCACGCTGAATCAGTTCGTGACGGACACCGAGGCGGAGCTCGCGTATGTAAAGCAGTTCTGCGAGGAGCGTGGCTGTGAGTTCGCCTTGAGCCAGGTGTGGGAAAAGGGCGGCGAGGGCGGCGTGGCGCTCGCCAACAAGCTGGTGGAGACGATTGAGACGAAGGAGAGCCATTTCCACTGTCTCTATGAGGATTCCCTTTCCCTGAAGGAGAAAATGACGGCGATTGCCACCGAGATTTACGGCGCGGGCGAGGTGATAATCGACCCGTCGGCGGAAAAAGAAATCGCGCGGATTGAGAAATTGGGCTTTGGCAGCCTGCCGGTCTGCATGGCGAAGAACCAGTATTCCCTGTCCGACGACAAATCGGTGCTGGGAAGGCCGGAGGGATTCCCGCTCCACATCCGCGAGGTGTACGTCTCGGCGGGAGCCGGCTTTGTCGTTGCGATTACCGGAACCATTATGACCATGCCGGGACTTCCGAAAGTGCCCGCCGCAGAGGGAATCGACGTGGAGGACGACGGCACGATTACCGGATTATTCTGATTTTTCGTGCTTGACTACCGGCTGATCTTGTGGTATATTCTTAATGTTGTGAAAAAAGTAGATGGTCCTCTGGTGGATATTATTACATTAAGAACATCAAAAAGATTAGGAGGAACAACAATGAACGAGATTATCCGTAAAATCGAAGAAGAACAGCTGAAGGCAGAAGTACCTCAGTTCCGCGTGGGCGATACCGTGCGCGTATACGCCAAGGTAAAAGAGGGACAGAGAGAGAGAACGCAGGTATTTGAGGGCGTTGTCCTGAAAAGACAGGGCGGCAGCACCCGCGAGACATTTACCGTCCGCAAGTTCTCCAACGGCGTAGGCGTCGAGAAGACATGGCCGCTTCACTCGCCCATCGTAGAAAAGGTGGAGGTCGTTCGCCGCGGTAAGGTGAGAAGGGCTAAATTAAATTATCTCCGCGGACGCGTCGGCAAGGCTGCAAAAGTAAAAGAACTTGTAAAATAAAACCTGCGCGCAGCGCAAATTGCGGAAATTTTCAAAGGGACAACTTGTTTGTCCCTTCTTTAATATGTGAGATTGCGCGATTACGAGGCCGTATGATTAAAATTTACATGATTATGAAGCTATAGGGTAAAGAGGTGACGACCATGAACCTGAGGTTTGAGGAAGAATTAAAAAAAGAGCGCCGGAAAAATTTTATCAAAGAATTATTATGGTTTTTAGCCGCGGCTGTCATCGTTGTATTTCTCGCCTGGCTGATTGTGCGGTTTGCCCTGAAAAAAGTCAGCGTGATCGGGAGCGCCATGGAAAATACCCTGTTCAACGGGGAGGACGTCATTGTCAATCGCACGTCCTATCTGGTGTTTTCGCCCAGGCGTGAATCGGTCATTGCCTTTTATCCGGAGCCGGAGGAGGGGGAGACGCTGGAGAGCATGGACGATTCCTCTGTGATGATCCGCCGCGTCATCGGGCTCCCCGGCGAGACGGTCCAGATTTTGGACGGAAAGATTTATATTGACGGCAATGAGATCAAGGAGGATTATGATTTTCGGATGATGTCCTCCGCCGGACTGGCCAACAGCGAGATTACGCTGGGGGACGGGGAGTATTTTGTGCTGAGCGACAACCGCAACGACATGGACGACAGCCGGAACAATTCTTTCACGAAGGTCCGGCGGGAGAATATAATAGGAAGGGTCATTTTAAAGTTAAATCCCTTTTCGCTGATCGGCGGGCCCGATCCGGAGAGGGAGTCGGAAGGAAGCTGAGAAAGGGGGAGAAGCCGTGCATTTTCAATGGTATCCCGGCCACATGACCAAGGCCAAGAGGGCCATGCAGGAGGACATAAAGCTCATTGACGTGGTGATTGAGCTGGCGGACGCCAGAATCCCCTACAGCAGCAAAAATCCGGATATCGAGGAGCTGGCAAGGAACAAGTCGAGGATTCTGCTTCTGAACAAAAGCGACATGGCGGATCCCGCGCTCTCACGGGAATGGATCCGGTACTACGAGAGCAGGGGGTATCTGGCGCTGGCGGTAAACGCCCGGCAGAAAAATGAGCTGAAACAGGTAAACAGCCTGATTCAGAAGGCGTGTCAGGAAAAAATCGAGAGGGACCGCAGGCGGGGTATTCTGAACCGGCCTGTGAGGGCTATGGTCGCCGGTATTCCCAACGTGGGGAAGTCCACTTTTATCAACAGCTTTGCCGGAAGGGCCTGCGCCAAGACGGGGAACAAGCCGGGGGTGACCAAGGGCAAGCAGTGGATCCGGCTGAACAAGCAGGTGGAGCTTTTGGACACGCCGGGGATTTTGTGGCCCAAGTTTGAGGATCAGACCGTGGGACAGCATTTGGCGTTTATCGGGTCGATCAAGGACGAGCTGATTCAGAGCGCGGAGCTGGCGCTGGATCTGATCGAGTTTCTGCGGGAGGAATATCCGGGCACGCTGAAGGAACACTATGAGGTGGAGGAGAACGGCGATTCGGTGGAGGTCCTCCGACGCCTGGCCGTCCGGCGGGGATGTATTCAGAAGGGAAATGAGCCGGATTTTGACAAGGCGGCGTTTCTTTTGCTGGATGATTTCAGAAATGCCCGGTTGGGCAGGATTACAGTGGAAAAGCCGGTGGGGACAGCTACTTGAAGGTCTGGGATTTTGAGAGAAGTCGTAGTCTCAGAGGCAGATATTTTTGGACCCCACATCATTGAAATGAGGGATAATCATGACAGATGAGGAAAAAATAGAGGAGAGCCTGCGCATTTGCGAGGAGATACGAAAATATCAGGCGCAGGAGACGACTTCCCAGCCCCGCCAGGTGGGGCTGGGACAGGATACGCGGCGGGAGATTGATCGCATTCTCAGCGGAGAAACGTTCCAGAGGGGAATTTCCAGTGGGGAAAGTCTCGATACTCCCCATGGGGGAGGCGCGCCTCAGGAGGCGACGCCTGCAATGGCGGCATCGGCGCCAGTAACGCAAATACCGACGGCGACGCCGGTTCCGAATGATATTCCTGTGGAAGTGAATGTTTCGCCCCAGGTTGATGTTCCAGCTCTTAACGACATTCCGGTTCAGGACGATAATGTCATCCAAGATGACATTCCAGTCCAGGATGATATTCCAGTTCAGGACGATATTCCAGTCCAGGACGATATTCCAGTCCAGGACGATATTCCAGTCCAGGACGACATTCCAATCCAAGATGACATTTCCTATATTCCGGGACGGGAATTAAAGCTGGAATCCGTGAGCGACGATTTGAATCCTGCGGGCTCTCCGGGAGTTTCCGATGAGGACGGTGAGGAATACCAGGACAAGCACCCGATGCTGCACACGATTCTGGAGGTCTTGATCTGCGCGGCGGCGGCCCTGCTTCTCTCGCTGTTTATCACCAGTTTTGTCGCCTATCACACGTCGGTGGAGGGAAGTTCCATGGACCCCACGCTGACCAACGGAGACCAGTTGATTGTGGAGAAGGTCAGCTATTACTTCCACGATCCGAGGCGGTTTGACGTCGTTGTATTTCCCTTTAGCGAGGACGTCAACTTTATCAAGCGGGTGATCGGCCTTCCCGGCGAGACGGTCCAGATCACGAACGGCGAAATTTATATCAATGGACAGATGTTGGATGAAAATTACTGCGAGGAGCTGATTCAGGAGCCGGGGCTGGCGGCCGAGGGGGTTCATCTGGGAGAGGATGAATTTTTCGTGCTGGGGGACAACCGCAACGCCAGCGTGGACAGCCGGAGCGACGAGGTGGGAATCATAAAGAGGGAGCGCATCAAGGGAAAGGCGTGGATTCGTTTTTATCCGTTTGACCAGTTCAGCAGAATAGAATAGAGGAATTGAAAGTGGAAATTGAGAAAAAATATCTGGTAGAAAGTCTCCCGGAGCACCTGGAGGAGTACGAGCGCGCGGAGCTGGAGCAGTGCTACCTGTGCAGCAATCCCACGCTGCGGATCCGCCGCCGGGATGAGGACTATATTTTTACCTACAAGAGCCATGTGGACGACGCGGGGCAAAAGAGCGCCCTGTGCGTGGCGGAGGAGTGGGAGGCGCCCCTGACGAGGGAGGCGTATGAGCACCTGCGGGAGAAGGCGGACGGGAAGCGGATCACAAAGACCCGCTACCGGATTCCCTATCAGCGGTATACGATTGAGTTAGACGTATTTCACGGGGAGTACGAGGGCTTTCTTCTGGCGGAGGTGGAGTTTCCCACCGTGGCGGAGGGGGACGCCTTTGTCCCGCCGGAGTGGTTCGGAAAAGATGTCAGCGGGGATTATCACTACTCCAACAGTTATCTGTCTAAAAGTGAAAAAAATTCTGTTATTTCAGAAAATTAGCCTTGTTTTTTGTACAGTGGGTGTTATATAACCTGACTTTGGTATCAGACATTAAAAAATGGCGTTAACTCATTGAAAAGTAAAAGCTGTTGCAGTAGATTTGCAGCAGCTTTTACTTTTTAAAGTTTCAGATTTTACGGTTTAAGATGGAACGGACCTGTGTTTCTGTCAGGAAATAGTTTGTCAGCGGAAGGTTTAATTTTAAAGACAATTCATTGATGATATCGCTGGATGTTGCTGTGTTGATATATTTTGTCTCTGCTTTCGTAACCCGGAAATCTTTCAGGAAACGAAAAATCTCCGCTGTTGCATACTTATTTTCCAGTACCTTGAATTGAAAGAGACGCTCTAATAGTACTGTCAGATAACAGATTAAAAAATGTCCTTTTATAGTCTCTTCCTTCTGGCAAAATGCCGGCCTTGCATCCAGGTCGGATTTCATGATCTTAAAGGATTCTTCGATGCGCCAGAGGTTATGGTAGGTATTGTAAATGTCCTGATTGCTCATTTTGGTCTCAGAAGTTACCAGAAGGTTATAACCGGCAAATTTTATGTCTTTATCAATGGCATCCTGATTCATGTTTACGACGGCCTTCCCTCCTGTTTTGTCCGTGAAGCTTACATATTTTCCGGCTTCCCCATATTCCGCCCTTTTTGCGCCGGAAACCGTCAGTGACCTTGCTTTTTCTGACAGCCGACGGATCTCATACCGTTTCTTTGCAGCCAGGACGGGATTGTATGTGAGAAGGCGCTTCTCTGTCAGATGCACAATGAATTCTTTCCCGTCATGTTCCACTTTATAAGGGAATTTATCCACGCAGGATTTATACC
>CANRJU010000079.1 GCA_947631075.1 uncultured Lachnospiraceae bacterium | reverse complement strand
TGGGGACCTTTCCCTGCAGCTTTTTCACCAGCTCCTCGCAGATGCCGGCGTCCTTCGGATATCCCGGCCCCGGCGAGAGCACGATGTGGGAGGGCGCGAGCTTTTCAATTTCCTCCACTGTCAGCTCGTCGTTTCGCACCACCCGGATGTCCGGGTTCAGCGTTCCGATATATTGTACCAGATTATAGGAAAAACTATCATAATTGTCCACGAGAAGAATCATCCCTCCACCGCCTCCTTCGCATTTTCAATCGCGAGCATCACGGCCTTCGCCTTGTTGGCCGACTCCTGATACTCCATCTCCGGCCTGCTGTCCGCCACAATGCCGCCCCCGGCCTGCACATAGACCTTGCCGCCCTTTTTCACCGCCATGCGGATGGCGATGCAGGTATCCAGATTGCCGCTGAAATCCACATATCCAAGCGCCCCGCCGTAGATGCCCCGTGGCTCCGGCTCCAGCTCGTCAATGATCTCGCAGGCGCGGATCTTGGGCGCCCCGGACAGGGTTCCCGCCGGGAGCACCGAGCGTATGGCGTCCAGCGAATCGCAGTCGTCGCGGATATTTCCCTCCACCTGGGAACAGATGTGCATAATCTTGGAATACTTGTGGATCATCTGGTACTTCGTGACCTCCACGGAGCCAAAATCCGAAATCCGCCCCAAATCGTTGCGCCCCAAATCCACTAACATATTGTGCTCCGACAGCTCCTTGGCGTCCGCCATCAGATCGGCCACAAGCGCCTCGTCCTCCGCCTCGTCCTTTCCACGGGGCCTCGATCCCGCCACCGGGAAGGTGACGAGCCGCCCATCCTCGAGCCGCACTAACGTCTCCGGCGACGTGCTCATAATCTCCACGTCCTCCATATTCATGTACACCATATAGGGCGACGGATTCGTGGTGCGCAGCACCCGGTAGGGATTGATCAGGCTCCCCTCGTAGTCACTGGAAAACTGTCTGGATATCACCGCCTGGAAAATGTCCCCGTCAAAAATATATTCGCGCGTCTTTTCCACCATCTTAGCGTATTCGTCCTTCGTCACGTTGCAGGTAAAATTCACCCGGTCGTACACCGGCTCCTCCGGCAGCGGCGAGGTGTCCCGGATCAGGGAAATGATTCCCTTCATATCCGCCTGCGCCTTCGCGTAATTCTGCTCAATGTCCCCGGACGTGCTCACATTTGCCACAATGACGATTTTCTGCTTCAAGTGGTCGTAGGCGATCACCTTGTCGAACAGCATCAGGTCGTAGTCCGCGAAATCCCCCCGCTTGATGTGGAGCTTTTTCTCCGCGTGAGCGATCATGGCATAGGCGAAATACCCCACAAAGCCGCCCGCAAAGGGAGGCATCCCCTCAATCTTCGGCGCCCGGTAATGGCTCAAAATCTCCCGGAGCACTCCCAGGGAATCCTCCGTCTCCCGGACCTGCTTCTGTCCGCGCCTGTCAATCGTCACCTGCTTTTCCTGGCAGGTCACCCGCATGATGGGATCGTATCCCAAAAATGAATACCGTCCCCACTTCTCTCCGCCCTCTATACTCTCCAACAGATAGTGGTTTCCCCCTCTGGCCGCGATTTTCCGGAGCAGAAGGATCGGCGTCACCACATCCGCGTAAATTTCTCTCTGGACCGGCACGATGTCGTATTCTCCGGCAAACTCCCGGATCCGGTCGATGGCTGTGTCCTGCATATGCACTGCCTCCTTTTCTGATATTATAATAAAAAAACTCCCGTCCACATTCCTGTTTCAGAAAGGGACAAGAGTTTTATCTCCTGCGGTACCACCCAAATTGGCTGCCAGGCAGCCCACTCTACCGTGCACCATCATGCACTCCTGACTATAACGGTTCAGGCTTCCGTCAGCGTCTACTCTCCGATATCGTGTCGAATTTCAAGCTGCCCTCCCAGGTCCATTCAGCATCCCTTCGCCATGGCCTCGCACCAGCCGGCCACTCTCTGAAAACGTGCAGGACACCTACTTCTCCCGGTCAACGGTTTCCATCTGGTGTATATGCTATTTACTCTGCAGCAGTCGTTGAAAGAATCTCTTTCTTGTTGTAGCTTCCACAGCTCTTGCACATTCTGTGGGGAACCATCAGCGCTCCGCACTTGCTGCACTTTACTAAGGTAGGAGCGGTCATTTTCCAATTCGCTCTGCGCTTATCTCTTCTCGATTTTGAAGATTTATTTTTAGGACAGATACTCACGTCGATTACACCTCCTCGCAAATACTCAAAACATCAAAACACTTTTTCAATTATATATGCACTTCGGGCAAATGTCAACAGTTTTTTTATTTGAGTTTCCCCGTTGGGATTTTGATGGTACTATTACGCACTCAAAATCGCTATAGTCGAGAAGTGTTTTCGAGGCCCTAAAATCAGTCATGCCGCAAATTGATGACAGCTTTTTCCCCAGAATACGGGCCCATATGCAATCTGGTTTCCCGTGGGACACTCCCGACGACGACGACTGCTGCTGCAAGGACGACGCGCGGTGGGATTTCATGGAAAAGCATTTTACCAAGAGTTACATAAAATGCAGCATAGCTCCCGTAACCGCCGAAATCGCGTCGAAAATGTTTATATACTGAAATCAAACCTGCCGCCATTTCCCGCCTAGCCCTCTCTGGGCGCTTTCTGTCTTTTGCTTTTTCCCAGTCGCACTTGTGCTGTTTTCAACATAAGAATTATAAATGCTGCTTACTGTCACTGGCATAAACCATTCCCCCTAAAATCAGATTGTAAAATCCACCTGCGTTCCCTTGCCGTTTTCAGGAATTTTTTCTGTTGAATCAGGCGTATTCTCCAAGGCGTCCGCTTTAGATGTCGCTTTCATCTTTTCTAAAAGCTGCTCCGCCGTTTCTGCCTGCTCCAGCCGCTTTTCCTTTAACCTTTCTTCCTTTTTCTTCTTCTCCCGCTTTTCTGCAAGCTGTTTCTGTACCTTTTCCTTGTAGACCGTTCCGGGATTTTCGCGCGGTTTAGCCCTACTGATACCCCAATAAGTGACTTTTCCATCTTTGTCAATTACAGTTCCACAGGCGATTTGCTCTCCTCCCATAGCGCTAATTTCTTTTTTAAATCTTTCTCCTAAATCAGGCGCATCCGCAATGACCTTCTCATATTTTGCCGCTACTGCCGGATCCGACGCCATTTTCGCAATAATTTTAGATGAAATAGCGACATTGCTGTACCCGCTGCAGCTGAACATATACGACTTGCGCTGTTCAATATTGGAAAAGTCCGCTACCGTAATATTCACATCCGGATATTTTTGCTTCAATTCAGTCAGATATTCCTGCGTTGTTCTATTTGCCTCACTGCTGCCTTTGGCGCTGGCGGCGTTTGTGGAGGCCGCGTAGGCGTTTGCGTAATCATTTACTCCTGTTACTGCCATGATAATCTCCTTCCTTGGTTATATTTATTCAAGAGCTGCTTTTATCATTTATATCGGCAGTATTTTCCCGTTTTTTCCTGAAATGGTGTGAAACGCCCTAATTTCGGTGTAAAATATGTATCGCCCGTTCGTATAAAAATGATGAAATTATCTGTCCCCGCCCAGTATTCTTAAAAGCGAATCCCCGTCCAACGCCTGTTTATATAAGCCGGACTCGAAATATAATTGTCTCATTTGTTCAATCATCGACAGCCAATTCTGTTTCACGGATAAGCATAAATCCCGTGCGTTTGTAAGCTTGAATTTACCATTATCCGCCGCATTAACGCGATAATAATTCAGCGTCTGCCAGGTTCCAAATTTCCCTCCTGTACCCTGTCCTGTATCATCCGCATAACAGCACAGTGCAAACATCTCAACCTCGGACGCGCTTCTTACATTTACATCATTTACATTGATAAAATGCACTTCCTCCGAGCCAATTTTTTGAATTGTCACCTTGATAATGGGATTGTCCGGCGCAGAGTCCTCCGCATATTCCGCCCTCATTCCATAACTGACATTATTTGCATCGGCATTTAAAAAACTGATTCCTAAGATCTTTTCCGGCTTAGAGGCATTTTCTTCCATTTCAAATGATTTTTCCGGCAATATGGCTTTATCTTTCTGAATGTTTATTTCACGGGATATATTCCCACAGCCCTCAATCAGCAAAAATATCAACTCCCTTCCTCATAATATATTGCAAAATTGAATTGCTCTATAACTATTATCGGCGTCATCCTTCATTTTATTTACAGTGCCATAAACAGCGTGCCGATTCCGATGAGAATACAGCCGATCACAGATTTAGGCGTAACCTTTTCGTGTAAAAATACAAACGCAAGCACCAGTGTAATGACAACGCTCAACTTATCAATCGGCACGACCTTCGACGCCTCGCCGAGTTGCAGCGCCCTGTAATAGCACAGCCAGGAGGCGCCGGTGGCCAGACCGGATAATATCAGAAAAATCCAGCTCTTCCGGCTGATGCCCGCAATCCCGCCCTGCGCGTCTGTCAAAAAAACCATTCCCCATGCCAGAAGTACGACCACCATCGTTCGGATCGCCGTTGCAAGATGAGAGTTTACGCCTTCAATGCCGATTTTCGCCAATATAGTTGTAAGCGCCGCAAATACGGCGGACAATAAAGCAAGAACGAACCACATATCCTACGCCTCCTCATAATTATATAATTTTTTCACGGCACGCGATGAAAATATTCCGCAATTTCCGTAAGCGTCCGCGGCTCATAGTCCATGTAAGGCAGCATGCAGCCCACATTATAAGCCCGGATAGGCGCTCCATGGGGAACGCGCGCCTCGAAATCCTCGCGGTTCATTTCTTCTATCAGCTTTTGAAAATAATGATATTCGCCGCTATTATGCAGATGCCCGTACAAATGAATCCAGCCCCGGTGCTGATTTTTCCACATCAGAATCGGATAGTGGGAGAGCACAACATGCACGGTATTTTTCCCGAGCCGGTCCGTAATCTCCTTGTAGTCGCAGATTTCATCGAAAAGGCACTGATACCGCAGATCCGATGTGTCGTCGTGGTTGCCCCGGATCAGAACCTTGCGTCCCTTCAGCGTGGCAACCAACGCGATCAGATCCTGCAGCCTGCCCCGCAAAGACACATCTCCCAGAATATAGACCGTATCCCCATTTGTAATTTTCCGGTTCCACCGCTCCCGCATATCCTCGTGCATTTCCTCCAGCGTCGCGTAGGGACGGCCGTCAAAATCCGAGCCCTCCTTCGTCACATTTTTGTGAAATAAATGCAGGTCGCTGATATAGTAAATCATTGAAATTCCCCTCTCTGCAAATTTTCCTCATCTATTTGAGTTTGTACTTCTTATTGACTCCTCGCCCATTTATGACAATCAAGCCCGCTTCGCTCATCTGGCGAGCTATAATATACGCGCGTGTGCGTTTTAAATTCAACAACTCCTGCAATTCTTGCTCACTGATTTCACCATATTCATCAAGATAATTGAGAACCGTCTGCATCTGTGGAGTTATGTGGAACGGCTCACCCTTTACAGAATCCGTTTTATCAATAACGCAATCCACATTCATATTCGGAAGAATCAGCTTAAATGTATTGGGGGTGACTTCAATCTTCGGCTGGGCATCCTGCGGATACCCGTACCATAGGATTCAATCAATTTCAAGCGGTGAAAAATCTCTGCGAGATTGCGATTGCGTGGTTGAGAAATGCCACTGCGTATGTCCTCTTCCGAAAGTCCGGGCAAAAGCCCACCAATAGATATAAACTCAATACAGCGGTTATTGATATTGATGATAATACTCCCGCTAAAGCTATAATCGCGATGTACCAATGCGTTCAATAATGCTTCTCGAAGCGCCTCCTCCGGATAATCCTGCCTCTCAATGCGCTCCAGTCCATTAAATGTAGATGCGGTGCGGTTACATAATGTCAGATAAGAATAGGTATCATCGAGCTGACGAAAAATAGAACCACTAAATTCCTTATTATCCTTGAAAATAGTATTTGCTTCATCTGCAAAAACGGCAACTTTTACCGTGTGCCTGCATTGATCAGACAGAATCCATCCAAGATTGGTATAGAGATCATCATGAATATCGCGCAGGCCCAGACTGATATATTTGTCCTCCGTAAATACTACCTTGTATCTGGCAAAAACTGCTGCCGCTGATGTAAATGTAAGCTCCTGCTCCATAGACCGCATAGTTTCAAACACATCTCCCCTTTAATATCCCTATTATGCCTGATAAAATCACTTATGTCAATGGCAAAATGAACATTCAGTGAATGTTCACTGAATGTTCATTTTATTCGCTGAATGTTCTCCATTTAAAGACTGATCATCTCGTCATACAGGCAGAAAAACTGATCCTCCACTTCCGTGTCCTCGTGAAAATGTCCAAAATACCATGCCGTAAAATCAACCGAATCCGCCACTCTTTGAAGGTATTGGCGGAGCCGTATCTCCCCATCCGAGAGTTCCCCGTAGCCCATTGCCGCGACAACCTCCCTCGGCGCGGAATGTGACAGAATATAATCTACCTGAAAGCCAGCCCGCTCCAGATTGCGCCAGCCCTCCTCATATTCTTCCTCACTTGGCATCTCTTCCGGGAACCACGAAACACCCTCTACCCGGTACATTTTATCAATGCTGTACGCGCCGCCAAAGGTAAAAAAGCTGGTCCCGTCAATCTGATATACCTGCCCGCGCATCAGATGTATAATGTCGTTCTCTATAAAATGCACCTTGCCTCCGTTCCACTCGTCGATCGCATAAGAATTGAGCTGTTCAAAATTCTCGTGATTGCCGTCGATAAAAAGCGTCGTAACCGGAAGATTTCTTAAAATTCTCCTCGTCTCGGCCTCCTCCGACGCCAAAAAGCCGCATACTCCTACATCACCGCATATAATAAGATAATCCTCCTTCGTGTATTCATCTTCCCGGCCGTAAAAATATTGCGTCACCTTCCCGATATCAATCGTCGCATGTGTGTCGCCCGTGATAATAAAGCTCATATTTTTTCTCCTTTATCTATTTCATCCATATTCACTCGCGGTAGCACCTTATATATGCCAACCGTCTGAAACAAGGTTGTTTTACCCGCACCATTGACACCGACAAATAGGATATATTTTTTCACTATCAAAACCTCCTTTCTGCCACAACTCTTTTTTGCTCCTGTTGCAAAACATAATCTGTCAAGGTGCGAATAAATCCCTTTTCTTCCGCATCCTCTGCCTGAATAACAAGATCGTCTGCTTCTTCGACATTTATATCCTTGCAAATCTCGTATAATTCATGAACAACTTCTGATTTTGACATTAAATCACATCTCTTCTTCTATTATAGAAACTAATCACTCTGATTATATCATCTTCTATCCATGCCCGCCACTAAAATATAATCACCGCCATCACTCTTTCTCCTCCTGCACAAGCGCAAAACGCAAGGGTGTTTTCTGCGCACCCATTCCCTCTTTTATCTTCTCCTCATATTCCAAAAGGAAAAAGTCCAAAGAAATTTTCCCCTGCACCATATCGCTCACGATACTGGCATACGTCCATATCTCCGGAGCCACTTCTTCCTCTCTTACTTTTTTCAGAAACAATAATGGCGGATGGTCGTGGCTGATTCTCCCGTCTTTTCCAATGTACTGCACGGTCGTCGAGGCGGAATCCAAATAATCACAATACTTTACCTCTCCATTTCTTATCCTCTTATTAACAGATTCCATATCTTTCTTTGAAATGTCAATTACCCCGATTTCATCTCCATCCATTACAATATCTCCCTTGTCAAAGGGATTTTCCAGCAGGAGCGGATAATTTTCAAAATGTTCCGCACTCCAGTTGTCTACCAGATTTTTGATTTCATCCGGCAGGCAATCTTCGTCACTCCACCAATACCGAAGCTCCCCATCCGCAGAATACCCCGCTTCTCCATCCGGATTCGCAGAATATTCCAAACGTTCGTCCTGCAGCTCCGGAAACAAAATCGGATTCCATCCGGCTTTCGACGTCGGCGGCTCATCTTCCACGATAATCTGCTTTTCGATGGAAAAACCCCGCTCGCCGTCTTTCTTTGCAAATGCGACCGCTGCATCCAACTTCCGAAAGAACCCGCTAGACCATTCCTCATCCTCATATTCAACAGTATAGATATATTTGCCGTCCGCATTATCTGCAAAAACACGATACGCCTCGCTCTCATACCGCAGCCGGTTTTCTATCTGCTCTCTCAATCTGCTGTCCTCGGTGATTTCCGAGAGTTCCTTGATCGCCCGCAACCGTTCCGCCTGCTTCATGCGGCTGTTCCACAGCATCGCAGCCAGTTCAAAATCCGTAAAGCTTCTGTCGATGGAACGGTAAAATTCCCTCATATAATCCGACGGAATCGCCTGTTCCAACAATCTTTCCCTTATTTCCTTTTCCGCTGTCATTTTATTTCACCCCTTTGCAAAACATCTTTTACTCCAGATCTTCTCTCGGCGTTTCCGACAGGACAAACACCATCCGCTTGACCGATGAACAATCTAACAATTGTTTGATACTTATTGCCCAATCCCGATATTTGTCGATCCGGCTGGCCATCGCCTCCGAATCGTCCTCCAGACCAATCCCATAAACAAACAAATGGTCATATTCGTGCGGGATCTCCTTACACCATTCGTAGATCTCAGAATCCCAGTTTTCTCTTTTTACTACGGAAAACCCACCAAATACCTGGCTCACTTTTCGCAGGTCGCCAAACCGCAAAGCGCCCTCCCCACATTCGTCAACATCCTCTCTCGGATGATCCTGAATCACCACTTCCAGCGCTGCACCCAAAAAATCATCCGCGCCGGAAAAACGCTTTGGGGGTTCCATATCCGGTTTTCGGTACACGTCCCGCGAAAATTCCACGTCGACCTTGCCCACCCCGAAAACATACATCTCGTCATACCTTCCTTCCGGGATATCCGATACCAGCGTATAATCGTCGTAATGACCGTCCTTAAAATAGACCGATATCCGGACAACGCGGGACAGGTATGGTTTTAAATCTTTAAATTTCATCCACTTCTCCCCCTTTTATCTTCTTTCATTAAACCGCTCCACCGTTTCCTCCGACGGCTGGTTATCACAGCTTTCCAAATATTGATATAGAAGATCCTGCGCTGTTTTTTCCGCAATTTTCCAGCCGCAAACGGACTGCTCCACACATACCCGGATTATGACTGAAGACGCCAGATAGAGTAAATGTCCCTCCGCCTGCTCTCCGGAAATCACCTGCATATCATCACGCAGCATGTCCCACCCCTCCTCGGTATGACGAAATACAACCGTGTATCTGTATAACACCTGAACCTCTTCAAGACTGACAAAGCTTTGACAGTGATCCATGCAGCGAAGCTTCTCTATATGCAGGTCCCTATCACTGTGTGTGCGGCAATACTGCCTCGCCTCTTTTTCCGTAGAAAAATATCCATACAGCGTCCATTCGCTATAATATGCGTGCATAACTGCATAGACATATTTTTGCTTTGCTACGACCTGATCGAAACGCCTGCCTGTTATGTAGTAATCCCTCATTTGCAGAGGCTGGTCCAGTCTGTATTCCGAAAAATCAAGCGGTATATACGCATCGCTCTCATTCGCAAGAAAACCCGCCTTCTCAATCAGCGCCACAATCGCTTCATTCTCTGCCCTGACAGACGCAATTACCTTTTTCACCACGACCGCTTGATCAGCAGCCGCTCCTCTTTGCAGTTTTTCATGAAATGCGGCGTCCAAAAGGACTTCCACCGCCTCCGCCGCATATCCTCTTCTGCGGAATTTTGGATAAATATACAGCTCCAGATCAAAAACTCCCTCCCCCCGGTCATTGAGACCGATATATCCCACGCTGCCACCATAATGCATCTCACCTCTTACATGGATGGTGTGCTCTCGGAAACTCCCAGTTCTTATTTTATAAGGCTTCAGAAATTTCCAAAATCACGCTTTCACCTCTATTTTTCACTTTCATTTTGTAACATTTT
>CANRJU010000078.1 GCA_947631075.1 uncultured Lachnospiraceae bacterium | reverse complement strand
TCCCCAGAAATCGGCGGTTACATCCCGGAAGGGGGAGGCCGTCTCCTGGGGCGGCTCCGGCGTCTCCGGCTGGTCCTTTATCTCCTCCGGCACAAGGTCCGCCGTGTCGAACCAGATCCCCGCAATCTCATTTCCTTCATATATAAAGCGGATGCTCCGGCCCTGATTGCCCTGATAGCGGAGCGTCACAGTCACGACCTCGTACTCCCCATCCTTCGCCTCGTCTACCCGCTCAATTCCCTGAAAACCGTCCAGCCCCGCCGCCACACTGTTCCAGGAAGCCTGCAGGCTCTCCTCCGGCAGCTCATTCGCAAGGTTCACGGAAAAAGCCTCCCACACCGGCGTATACAGCCCCGCCACGATCTGTTCGGCAAACTCCCGGCTGCGCTCGGCGAGCGCGCTCTCTCCCGTCGCGCCGTCTGCGGCATCCGATCCGGAGGCATCGCTGCCCGAAGCATCCCCGGCTGCCGCGCCGGAAACGGCAGAGCCCGATCCATTTCCCCCCGCGGACTCCTCCGACGTCCGGCCGCCTCCCCCGCACCCTGTCATAAGCAGCAGCGCGAGTGCAATAAGCGCTCCCCCCACAATTTTCTTTTTCCTCACGCGGGCTGTTCCTCTCTTCTTTTATTCTGGATATAATTCCGGATGCGGCTGCAGAGGACGTCCTCAAACTCCCTTCTTCCATAGCCCTCCTCAAACATCTGCTTCTGCACAAATCCTCCCGCCTTGTTCCGGTGACCGCCGCCTGTGCCGATTCCGTCCGCGATGGCCTTCACCATCTCCTCCGCCGTCAGCTCCGGCGCGCAGTTGCGGACGGATAACTTGTACCCGATGGCGCTCTCGCTGTACGCCACGCAACTGTCAATCCCGGCCGCCTGGATCACCATGTCGCTGATCACGCCCAGTAGATTGGGATCGCAGGGCAGAGCATGAGTTATGGCAAAACGGCTCTTTTCATCATAAAAGTAATGGGTCAGCGCCTCCCCGGCAATCTGAAGCTCCTGCCTGGACAGGTTGGAATTAATCATGGCGTCCAGCAGATCCCGGTTCACGCTGAGCGTGTCCCGCATCTCTCTGTCATCCGGCTGATGAATCTCCGAGAGGTGCCCGGTGTCCGTGAACAGGCCGTAATACAGGGCGGTAGACACCTTTTCGTTGGCTCCGAAGTCATACCCCGCCTCCTTCAGAAGCCGCCACACCACGGTACAGCAGCTCCCACAGTCCGTGCGGACGCAGCAGTACTCATTCATCTCCACACATGCCGGGTGATGATCGACCATCCCCACCCGCGGGGCCGGAAAGCGGGTGACGTTGCCGCCCCCGTACTGGCAGTCCGCCGTGATCAGCACATCGCACGCCGGCAGCTTTTCCACATATTCCACCGGAATGGACAGGCTCTTTACCATCAAGGTCAGTCCCGGCTTCGTGATGCGGCTGGCGCCTCCGTATATAATAGTTACCTCTTTTCCCCTGCTCTTAAAATAATCATATAACCCGTACGCGGATCCGATCGTGTCCGCGTCCGGCCCGTCATGACACTGGATGCAGATTTTCTCAAACCTGTCAAACTTCTCTAAAAACATACTACCTCCATTCCGGAGCGATCACACTCCTCCATTCTGACTGTTCACTTATCTTATTTTCTATTTTTGACATAATTTTATCAAAAAAATCAATTTTCCTCAAGGGGTTTCCTTTTTTCTCTGTTCTGTGTTATAATTATTTATGACGCCCGCCAGACAACGGGCGGCGCAGGAAAGGAGAAACTAACATGGCATGGTATGATGAGGCAGTATTTTACCATATTTACCCGCTGGGGCTCAGTGGCGCGCCGGCGCAGAATGAAAAAGGAGACATCGTCCACAGGCTCCGCGACATGGAACCCTGGATCGACCACATAAAGGAGATTGGGTGCAACGCCCTGTACATCGGCCCCCTGTTCGAGTCCGTGGGACACGGCTATGAGACGACGGACTACCGGACGTTGGACCGCCGTCTGGGCGACAACGACGACTTGAAGCATTTCGTAGACGCCTGCCACGAAAAGGACGTTCGGGTGATTTTTGACGGGGTGTTCAATCACACCGGGAGGGATTTTTTTGCCTTCCAGGATTTAAAAGAAAATCGGGAGAATTCCCGCTACAAAGACTGGTACTGCAACGTGAATTTCTGGGGAAATAACGAGTACAACGACGGATTTTCCTACGACAACTGGGGCGGTTACAATCTTCTGGTCAAGCTGAACCAGCGGAACCCGGAAGTGAAGGACTACATATATGACGTGATCCGCTTCTGGATCTCGGAATTTGACATTGACGGGATCCGTCTGGACGCCGCCGACGTGCTGGATTTTGATTTTATGAAGGGTATGCGCCAGGTGGCCGACGAGGCCAAGGCGGATTTCTGGCTGATGGGCGAGGTCATCCACGGCGATTACAGCCGGTGGGTCAACACGGACACCCTTCACTCCGTGACCAATTATAATCTGAATAAGGCGCTCTGGTCCGGCTGCAACGACCACAATTTTTTCGAGGTGGCGCACACGGTAAAGCGCCTGTACGACATGGGCGGCGGCCAGTACCAGAACATGAAGCTGTACAATTTCGCCGACAACCATGACGTCGAGCGCATCGTCAACCGGCTGCAGAATAAAGAACATTTTGAAGTCGTACACACGCTGATGTATACGCTGCCGGGAGTTCCCTCCATCTACTACGGATCGGAGTTCGGCATCGAGGGCAAAAAGGAGCGCGGCTCGGACGCCTCTCTGCGACCCTGCTTAAATCTGGCGGATTACGCGGACGCCCTGAAGAAAAATCCGTTCACGATTCTGATTGCCAAGCTGGGCAAATTCCGCCAGGGATGCAAAGCGCTCTCCTACGGCGAGTACCGGGAGCTCTTGCTCACCAACCGCCAGTACGCGTATCTGCGCAGCTATGAGGGCGAGGACGTGATCGCCGCCGTCAACAACGACGAGGCGGACGTCACGATTTCCATCCCCTACTCCGGGAGCCGGGAGAGCTTTACCGGCCTTCTCTCCGGCGAGACCTATAAGGTGGACGGCGGGAAAATACAGCTTCCGCTGAAAGCCTGCAAAAGTGACATTCTTTTCTAATTGCATAAATGAGAATTTTGGAATATAATAGAAGCAAAGAAAGGGGGCGGATTCTATGACCGCGGAGGAGCTTTTTGCCAAAGCGCTCATGACTTATGAGAAGGGCGGCGGCGACCACGATATGTTCTATTACAATCTGCCTTATGAAAAGGATTACGATCTGTGCAACTGGCGCCCCATGCGCCTGTATAGCGGAAATATCATTAAATACTACCAGTATAAGCTGGATCAGCCGGTCGTCCTCTTTACCGATCCGGACGGGATGGCATAGATCTCCCGCACAGACCCCCCGCGTCGCCGTATGCGCGATTCTGTATGCGGCGGTTCCTTAGTTTTCATATACTTTCAGATAAAGCTCCGTGAACACTGGCGACAGGTTCACGGAGTTGGTTTTTTCCCTCATTCTATTCACCCCGGCGTCCTTCCTTTCGGTATTCTTCGCCGATTTTCATTCCCAGTTCTGTCATTTGATCATCACCGAAATCTACTTCTCTCCGTATTTCGACTCCTCATGCACCATATGTTCATACTGCTGATGCAGCTCTATTGTGTAATCCATAGATATTCCCAGAGTGTCACTGACATTCTCCAGCGGATTGTTCCTTGAAAACATGCGAAACGCAATACTTTTCTCCTTTTCTGTCGCGCCAAGCTCTATACCTGATTTTTGACCCTCGTCCCATCCCGACTGACGGCCCTCATTCCATCCAACCTGGCGTCCTTCCTCCCAGCATTCTTCGCCGATTTTCATTCCCAGTCCCGTCATTTGATCTACCTCCCTCCAGAGCTCTTTATTCTCCGAAAAATCAATATACTTTTTTACCGTTTCTAAAAAATTGTCCTTGTGCGGATACATAATGGCATGCAAAAACTCCAGCATCCCGTTCTTGTCCGTATACTCTTCTGCCTTTTCTTTTTCATCGATTTCCATCTCGCGAAATATCTGATCTCCCAGCCGGATGATTACCAGCGTCAGCAGGTCGTAGTCTTCCTTTTTAGGATGGCATTTTCCGTAATTCTGCGTGTTGCTCATCTCAATGACGGAAATGCTGAACCGCTCATCTTCTGGCACACCGTCCCGACAGATAAAGATGGAATAGCATTTCGACAAACTGCTATAATTTGTGTCCTCAGTCACCAGTGATAACTGGGACGACAGCTCCCGCGCCAGATAGTAAATCCCTCTTTTTTCAATGGGATATCCCGGCTTGTATTCCTTCTGGGGCTCGATGTCTATATGCAGATTCACAGTGATGTCCTTCCCCGACAGTTCCGGGTTTAACGCCCGGAACTTGGCGTCAAACTGGGAAAGTTTCTCCCGTAGGGCGATGAACTCTTTATCATCGCCTGTGATGCGGTTGTCTATGTCGCTGTGTCCCGGTGATACAACCTCGGTATCGGTGATAGAATCCCTCTCAATAAAATCCATAATCTCCGGATAGCTGTAGGCTTCATACTCCCTCACCACACCCTTCAATATGATTGCCAGCACTTCTTTGTGCTTGTACAGCTCTTTGCTGGCCTGGTCCAATCCCTCCATCCCCTCTGTTACCTGAAGGGTGTGCAGCACGGCCATACTGCCGGACATGCTGTCATTCTGCTCCTTGTTTTGAATGTTTTCTCCCATCCGCATCCTCCCTCTGTGCTTTCCTAGTCTCGTGTTATGACATTTCGCATATAAAATATGCTACGCTCGCATTTTGTACAATTCCATTATACTCTGCCCACAGACTGGATGTCAATTGTTGTCTGGCACAAGTTTGTGGCGCTTTACGCCACAAACTCCTGCTTCAAAACTAATAAGAGCCATAGATAGGATATCGAGAGCTTATTTAAGTGTTGAATATGATTACAGATATGTTAGAAAATAAAAAAAGATTCAATAGAAAATACTACAAAATATCTCCCATTGAATCTTTTACTAAAAGTTTAAATTCTGTCACCTGTCATTATTCATTTGTTTCATAAAATTCTCTTTATTCTCCCTTGCCGTCGTGGTAGGACGCCCCAGATTCGCCCGGGCTCCCAGCGCGCATTTTACCTCAATCAGACTGAGCGCCTTCCGGTTCTTCGCCAGCTCCAGTTCCCTGTCAAGCCCCGCAAAGTCTTCCGCCCGCGCCGCATACGGATAGCCGCACGCCCCGACCATTTTTACAAGATCTACCTGGCCCGCCACTGTCGGCATGCCGCCCACCGTCTCGTGAGCTTCATTATTGATCACGACATGGACCATATTCTCAGGAGCATGAGCACCCAGC
Source organism: uncultured Lachnospiraceae bacterium (assembly GCA_947631075.1). Taxonomy (GTDB): domain Bacteria; phylum Bacillota; class Clostridia; order Lachnospirales; family Lachnospiraceae; genus Eubacterium_F. Next base: position 4,720 of record CANRJU010000078.1, on the reverse strand, counting down.
AGCGCCATCGCTCCCATGTGCATAAAGACCGCGCCGTCCCCGTCGATGCACCACACCTTTTTATCCGGTCTCTGGACCGCCAGGCCGAAGGCTATGGATGAGGCGTGTCCCATGGAGCCCACTGTCAGAAAATCATAGGAATGTCCCTGCCCGTTCTGCTCCCGGATTTCAAAGAGCTCTCGGCTGGCCTTCCCTGTCGTGGAAACGATTGGATCGTCCCCGGTAAATTTCACGATATGACGGATGGCCTCCTCGCGGCTCATCGTATTGCTGTTCCTATAGGCCGTCTTTCCCTCATATGTCAGCGCGCCCTTCCGGATCACAAAGGCCGCGCTTTTTCCCCTTTTCAAAAGTCCCCGGAAATGCACCATAACCTCTATCACTTCCTCATCCGTCGTTTCTGAGCCAATTATAAAGGACGAGATATCCATGTCATCCAACAGCTTCACCGTGACCTCGCCCTGATAGATGTGCTGCGGCTCGTCGTGGACGCCCGGTTCTCCCCGCCAGCCTATGATGAAAATGCAGGGGATCGCATAGACCTTGTCATTCAAAAGGGACGCGACGGGGTTGATGATGTTCCCCTCGCCGCTATTCTGCATATACACGACCGGAACTTTTCCGGTCGCCAGATGATAGCCGGCCGCCAGCCCCACGGCATTCCCCTCATTGGCCGCTATGATATGGTGCTTCGGGTCGATTCCGTATGTATCCATCAGATAATCGCACAGGGCCCGGAGCTGGGAATCCGGGACGCCCGCGTAAAAATCTGTATTCAATATTTTAATAAGTTTTTCAACCTTCATGATATTCTCCTGTCACAATTCGTCAATCAGAGTAATAACATCCCTGATCGGCATCAGCCGCTCATCTACTTCTTTTGCCCTATGATATTTCAAGATATCTTCCGCCGTCTTCTGCATGGCAGGAAACGCGCTCCTTGTAAGCTGGTTCGCATAAATAACGATATTAACGCCATGCTGTACCAGCTCGCCTTCTGTAATAGAATTGAAACTGCTGGGAACAACCACAATCGGCGTTGTCCGGTCTTCTGTCCTGAACCTGTCACAAAATTCCAGAATCTCGTCTGGCTCCTTTTTCCGGCTATGTATCATGATGCCGTCGGCACCGGCTTTCACAAAAGCCCTGGCCCTCTCAAGCGCGTCCTCCATTCCTCTGTCCAGAATAAGGCTCTCAATCCGGGCAATGATCATAAAATCATCCGTAAGCTGGGCGCGCTTTCCGGCAGCGATTTTCTCACTGAACTCCTCGATTGAAGCCTGGGTCTGTTCTACTTCGGTGCCGAAAAGGCTGTTTTTCTTTAACCCCTTTTTGTCCTCAATAATGACTGCCGAGACGCCCATACGTTCCAAACTTCTGACCGTATAAACAAAATGTTCTGTCAGTCCCCCTGTATCACCGTCAAAAATAATCGGCTTCGTGGTTACTTCTGTAATATCTTCGATTGTACGGAAACGACTGGTCATATCCACAAGCTCGATATCCGGCTTCCCCTTTTCTGTACTGTCACAAAGGCTGGATATCCACATGGCATCGAACTGGTCCAGCTTTCCTTCGCGCTCCACGACTGTCTTCTCGACAATAAGGCCCGTAAGTCCGCTGTGGGCCTCCATCGCCTTAACAATCGGGCAAAGCTCTATGAGCTGACGCAGGCGCTTTCTGCGGTACTCCGGCATGGCAAGTTTTTCCCTGCGCTGCAAATCGGCCTTTTTCACCCTTTCATCAGTTGTGTAGGGAATATCCACGACTTCCCCACCATATTCAGAAACCTTGCTTATAACATAATCCCGGATTGATCTCATGGGACCTTCCAGCCAGTTGTCCCCATGTAAAATATAATCCGGCTGAATAAGCGTAATCACGTCATCGTAGAACATATCTTCCTGAACCACGACTTCGTCAACATCCTCTATGCTTTTATAGAGACGGATTCTGTCATCCTGTGATATGGTCGGGATAATCTTGTTATATCTGAGTATGACCTTCTCTGACAGGCATCCAACAATGACCCTGCCGCGTTTCTTCGCTTCCGCAATCATGTTAAGATGTCCCTCATGAATGATGTCAGTGCAAAAACAAACATATGACTTTTTCATTTTGTTTATCGCCTTTCTGAAAAATTAGACATTAAGGTTATAGCGAACAGGAACTGACACTCCCGTTATTGCAAGCGCCTCCCGGAATACCTCAAAGAAATTATATATATCCTGCTCATCAATCGCTCCCAGTGCGCAAAGACGGAAAGTATTTGTTGTCGAAATCTTTCCGGGATAGATTGTAAAGCCACGCTCGTAACAGTAATCATGAATCTTTTCAAAGCTCCAGCTCGGGTCATCCGGATATATCGCCGAGGATACAAGTCCCGCCCGCCATTCCGGTCGGATCACCTGTCTGAACCCAAGCTCATCCAAACCCTTATTTATGGCATTGAACACTCTTGTGTGACGCTTCCACTTTGCCTGCTCGCCCTCTGCCCAATACTCTTTAATTGCCTGCAAAGTAGCGTAAATCGTCTGAACCGGAGGAGTAAAGTGCATCTCTCCCGTCTTTTCAAAATAGTCATATTGGAGAAAAAGGTTGCAGTAATACGAACGCTTCGGATAATCCTTTGAATTTTCTATAATTGTCCTGTTTCCCACCACAAAAGATAAGCCTGTAAATGCCGTAAGTCCCTTTTGCGCCGATGCCATACAGAAATCAATATTGTCACGCTCAATATCGATCGGCCTCATGGCATAGGTTGATGTTGTATCAACCGTAAATACCGCTCCATATCTGTGCGCCAATTCCCCGATTTCCCGAACCGGGTTCAATATGCCCGTGCCCGTCTCATTGTGGGTGGTGTGCACAAGGGCAATATCCGGATTCTCACGGAGGACCTTCTCTATCATGTTTAAATCCGGAAGCTCATCCACCGGAAATTGCAGGTCCATGTGCGGCAGTCCGTAATACTGACAAATTTCCACGGCACGCGCACTATAAGCCCCATTATTGACAATGAGCGCCTTTTTGCCTTCCGGCAATAAGGAATTGAGGCAGACATCTATGTTCATTGTGCCAGATCCACAGAACAGCACTGCCGTGTACTTATTCTGGTTCCCATGTACGATTCTCACCAGATCCTCCCGCAGCCCCTTCATCAGCGAGGCGAACTCCTCCTCACGCGGACAAATATCCGGCACAATCTGTGCGTATTTAACGGAATCTGTCGTAGTTGAGGGACCTGGGTTCAAAAGTATGTTCCTTTTTATTCCTTCCATTATGTCACCTTCCATCCTGTTTTGTGCAGTCACATCTGCTTATCTCCTATGTCCCATTTTCGCAATTCATCTAATGTGGCTCATAGGTCATAAGCGGAATCAATCGCCTTTAATTCCTTGAATGTATCAATCTCGACAATGTCCGGTTCAAAACATTCACAGACCTCCACCTTATAATGGTCTCTACAGTACCGGAGCGGAACCTGCTCCCAATACCGTTCCCTTCCGCCGGGCGAACTATATACCGCCGGGATATCCTCGGAAAGCATCTGCCCATCCCTTCTGTCCCAGTAAGAAATGCCCACCATCTGCCAGATATCGTCGCCCTCTCCTCCGACTTGCTGTTCCATGATAATCCCATTTTTTGCTTTAAAGCACCAGTCATCCGAGCGCTCCTTCTTAATTCCAAGAAAATTGGAACGGAAATGATATTTTTTTATGATATCCGGATTGGAAAGAAGCAGGTCCGCCTCAATCACATAGGCGTTGGACAGCATGGATTTCGCAACAAGGGCCGAACTGATATTATTCGCCTCATTATACACGGGATTTTCTAAAAACTTAATCATGGGATACTTGTAAAGGAGCTGTTCAAACTGCTCCGCAAGATATCCGCGGACAATATAGATTTCATCAATCCCAACTGCCAGACAGGCATCAATCAACCGGTCAATAATACGCACGCCGTGAACACGCACAAGAGGCTTCGGAGTATTAAAGGTAATCGGCGCGAGACGGGAGCCAAAACCGGCAGCAATAAATATCGCGCGCCTGACCCGGTATGGTTCAAGGGCATTGATCCCCGGCTCCGTTACATTCCCATTATCAACAAAACCAAGTTCCGTCAGTTCTTCCAGCAAATGCTGCGCCGTTTTTGAAAAAAACTTACTTTCCCCGTCCATCACTTTCTGCCCCCGAGCACGGTCTGATTCTATCAGGGCTGTCATCATGTCAAATTGTTCCCTGTTTAATTCCATTGTGCGTATCCTCCAAATACTTTTTTTGCAAACTATTCTTAATTATGTTCCATACAGTCTGTAGATATCTTCAATGTTGTGAATTCCCTGACTTCTAAGATCTAGCCGATTAAAATCTTTTGTCACGTTCCGATACCAGTCCATAGTCTCCTTTATATTGGGGACATTGAAGTTTAATATTTCTGCCATTTCTTCAATAATGGCAAGCCCATATGGAAAATCCGCAGTAAAATACCGGGACTGAAAATCCGGTATCCATCCGCCTTCAGCCTGCTTCATCGGGGAGGCAAGATCATGGAGGCTCTTGATGCTGCGCAATTTTCCTGTCATGGCTTCTGCCGTATCACTTTCGTAGTGAAGCTTCAGAGAGCGGACTTCGTGAAGGTCCAGCTTGTCCAGAATCCGAATCAAATTTTGAAGTTCGTCATCACATTTTAATAGAAGCTCAGAAGATGCGTCATC
>CANRJU010000077.1 GCA_947631075.1 uncultured Lachnospiraceae bacterium | reverse complement strand
GACGAGCGCGCGACCAATGACAAGAATCCGTGCTATATGACTTATGGGCTGGGATTTTATGAGTATTTCCAGCTGGCGGAGGATCTGGGAGCAGTCGGCGTGCCGGTCATCAACTGCGGCATGTGCTGCATGATTCAGGGAAATGGATCCGGCCCGGCCGTGGATTCCGCGGAATTTAAGCAGTATGTGCAGGACGCGCTGGATCTGGTGGAGTTCTGCCGCGGAGACGCCTCGACCAAGTGGGGCGCGGTGAGAATTTCCATGGGACATGAGAAACCATTTGCGCTGAAATATATCGGAATCGGAAATGAGCAGTGGGGAAGCCGTTTCTTCGAGCGCTACGAGGCGTTCGTGGACGCCTTTGACAAGGCGAAGAAGGAGAAGCCGGAGCTGTACGGCGACATCGAGCTCATGTTTACGGCGGGCGCGGACGACGGCGACAGCGGCGCGGACTACATGGGCGCTTACAAAGAAGCTGAAAAGTGGCTGAAGGCGCACCCGGACAAGACAATCGCGGACTTTGCGGGAACCATCGACCACCACTATTACAACACGCCGGACTGGTTTTTAAAGCACACGGATTATTACGACGAGGCCAATTACAGCCGGGATACCGCCCATATGACGGATTCGCGCTTTGGCGGCGGAATCAACGTGTTCCTGGGCGAGTACGCGGCCCAGTCCAACACGCTGGAGGCGGCGCTTGCGGAGGCGGCCTACATGACAGGGCTGGAGCGAAACGGCGACATTGTGAGAATGGCGGCCTACGCGCCTTTATTCGGAAACCTGACTGCGATGCACTGGGCGCCGGATCTGATCTGGTTCAACAACCACACGTCCACCTGCTCAATCAATTACTATATGCAGAAATTATTTGCCAACAACGCGGGAAGCGAGCTCCTGAAATCTGAGCTGACCGGCGCGACCGCTGAGCGTCAGCCGTTCGCGGGCCGGGTAGGCGTGGGGACATGGAGCACGTCGGCCTCCTTTGACAACGCGAAGGTAGTGGACAACGCCACAGGAAATGTGCTGGCGGAGGAAGATTTTTCCGACGAAAAATTAGAGGGATGGACAAAGGCCGCCGACGGAACATGGAAGCTGCAGTCCGGGAAGCTGGTACAGACCTCGACGCGCACCGATACGAATAAGTACGCCAATACCGGATCGGCGCTGTACTGGGGAGACGCGGATTGGAAAAATTACACCTATACCGTGGACGCTGTCAAAAACGGGGGCAGCGAGGGCTTTATGATTCCGTTCTCCGTGGGCGATAAGGACAACAATTATTTCTGGAATATCGGCGGATGGAACAACACGGTATCCTGTCTGCAGCAGGTGAAAAACGGCGTCAAATCCGACCAGCTCGCCGGAACCGTCCGCAATATAAATATCAAGACGGGACAGACCTATCATCTGAAAGTGGTTGTCACGGACTGGAACGTAAAGTGCTATCTCAACGATACGCTCTATGTGGACTGCGACGTGCCGGAGACGGCGGAGGCCGAGAGCTACCAGGTGGTGAGCACGGATGAGACCGGCGATATCATTGTGAAGTTGGTCAATGTGACGGGCGCGCCCCGAACCTTTGCCATTGATCTGGCAAACGCGGGGAATCTGTCCGGCCAGGCAACCGTTCAGACAGCCGCGGGAAACAGCCTGAAGGACGACAATATTCTTGAAAAAGAAGAAGCAGTCAATATCAAGGAGTCACAGCTTAGCGGGCTGGGCAGTAAATTTAATTATACGGTTCCGAAGTATTCGGCTACCGTGCTGAGGATTTCATAACAGCTTTTGGGGGGTACCTATGGAAGCGGAAAAGAAAAAGAAAAGCCGGGAATTTGCGTTTAAGAGCATATTTGTGGCGGCGCTGCTGGGATTTGTCATCTATTCCTTTATCTCTTTTACGAGGGGGAACAGCCAGCGCATTATAGAGCAGAACGACCACTTTATCGAGTCGGCGGCGGACCAGTCGGCGTCCAGGCTGGACGACATCATAAAGATTTCGAGCAAAAATATACAGATGATCGCGCATCTGTACAGCTCGGTGATGGAAGAGCCTGAGGTGAGCAAAGAGATGCTCAAGGACATGTCGGACCGCTCGGCGTTTGACTATGTGGAATTTATAACGCCGGACGGCATGGACTTGACGGCGGACGGGCAGACGGCGGACCTGTCGGATCGGGATTATGTGAGGCGGGGGCTGAGAGGCCGGAGCGGCAAGTGCGTCGTCTACAATTCCCGGATCACGAATGAGACGCTGATGATTTTCTACACGCCATTTTACTATAAAAATAAAATCATCGGCGTACTCAGCGGCATCTTGCGGGAGGAGAGCCTGGATCAGAACCTGGTGTCCAATTATTTTGGCGTGCAGGGAAGCACCTATCTGCTGGAGAAAAACGGCAACGTGATTCTCTACGCGGGGCGGGGCGAGAAGCCGGATAATCTTCTGGACAGAATGAAGGAAAATGGCACGCTGGCTCCCGAGGATCAGGAAAAGCTGGGCCAGGCCCTCCGCGACGATGGCGCTACCAGTTTTAACTTCAAGGGCAGCAGCGGGGCGGGGAGCGCGTATGTGACCCCGTTACAGTACGGGGACTGGTTCCTGATGCAGAGCTTTCCGTCCTCGGTCACCAAGGGGATGACCCAGGAGGCCAACTCCGTCGGTATTCAGCTGGAGATCAAGCTGATTATCGTATTTTTGATTTACATTATGTATCTGATTTATGAGAACTGGAAGCAGAGAAAAGTGCTGATTACGGAAAATCAGGAGATTTCCCGGATTGTGGACGCGGTTCCGCAGATTTTCTCCCGGTTTGCCAGGGTGGATCTGGAACACAACACCTACGAGTACCTGGAGGGCAAGAAGGGCGAGGCGCCGGAAAAGGGCACTTACAGCGGTCTGATCGAGTTTCTCAGCTCACGGTATGTGATTGATGAAGACGACGTCGAGCAGATGGAAACCTGTCTCAGCGAACAGTATATAAGGGAACACCTGACAAAAGAGGTCCCCTTCCTGCAGTTTGAGTACCAGATCGATATGGGCGGCCGCCGTTGGGAGAATATGTACGTTCTCTGCCTGAGGCGCAGGGGAAATGTCCCGACGGACATCTTATTTGCCATTCAGGACGTCACCGCCATCAAGGAGAGGGAGCAGGAAATACGTCTGGCGCTCAAGAGCGCGTCGGAGGCCGCGGAGGCCGCTAACCACGCCAAGTCAGACTTTTTGGCCCGGATGTCCCACGATATCCGCACGCCGATGAACGCCATCATGGGAATGACGGCGGTGGCCGCCATGCACATGGACGACAAGGAGAAGCTGACCGACTGTCTGGGCAAGATCACCATTTCCAGCAAGCACCTGCTGGCGCTGATCAACGACGTGCTGGATATGTCCAAGATCGAGAGCGGCAAGGTGACGCTGTCCGAGGAGCCTTTCAGCATGGCGGACATGGTGGAGAGCATCGTGACGATTATACGGGCGCAGGTGAACAGCAAGCGCCAGGATCTGAGGGTACACATTTCCGACATTCAGCATGAGGATGTGATTGGAGATACCCTCCGGCTGCGGCAGATTTTTGTCAATATTCTGGGGAATGCCGTGAAATTTACCCCGGAGGGCGGGAGCATCGTATTTTCCATACGGGAATGCCACTCCCACATTCACGGAATGGCCTGCTATGAATTTGTCTGCGAGGACAACGGAATCGGCATGGACGAGGAATTTATGAAGACGATTTTCGCGCCGTTCAGCCGCTCACGGGATTCGGTCACAAAGAATATCGAGGGAACCGGACTTGGCATGTCGATTACCCGGAATATCGTTCTCATGATGGAGGGCGATATCCAGGTGGAGAGCGTTCCGGGCGAGGGCTCCAAATTTACCGTGCTGATTCATTTGAAAAAACAGGATTCGGAGACGGAGGACGTAAAGGAACTCGAAAACCTCAGCGTGTTAGTGGCGGATGACGATCAGGATTCCTGCGTCAGCACCTGCGATATATTAGGAAATATCGGAATGAGGGCCCAGTGGGTGCTGAGCGGCGAGGAGGCCGTTGAGAAAACAGTGGCCGCCCACGAGGCAGAGGACGATTTCGCGGCGGTGATCCTGGATTGGAAGATGCCGGGAAAAGACGGCGTGGAGACGGCCCAGGAGATCCGGCGTCTGGTGGGAGACGAGGTGCCGATTATCATCCTGTCCGCCTATGACTGGACCGACGTCGAGGCGGTGGCGCGTGAGGCGGGCGTTCAGGCGTTTATAGAAAAGCCGCTGTTCCGCTCCCGTCTGGTCTACGCGCTGAAATCCGTGCTGGCGCAGGGCGAAAAGGACAGAAATCTTGACACGGCGGAGCTGACGGAGGCCAGCAGCCACGAGGGCAAGCGGATTTTGCTAGTAGAGGACAACGAGATCAACCGGGAGATCGCCGAGGAGCTGCTGTCCTGCCTCCATGTGATCGTGGAGCAGGCGGAGGATGGCCAGATCGCGGTGGATATGGTGAAAGAACACGATCCGGGCTATTACGACTTGATTTTTATGGATATTCAGATGCCCGTCATGAACGGCTACGAGGCGGCTAAGCGCATCCGCAATCTGGGAATGACGCTGCCGATTGTCGCCATGACGGCCAATGCCTTCGCGGACGATATTCAGGACGCGCTGGATGCGGGCATGAACGACCATATAGCCAAACCGGTGGAGGTTCCCAAGCTGCTGGAAATGCTGGATAAGTGGCTGGTATGATAAAGAAGATTGCCGGAATGTCTGGGGAATGGCTCTGATCAGAGATTGAAAGCGCCGGATCAATGTTTTGAATGTCAAGCAGGGAGTGTGAGAAAAGGATGGAACTGGTAAGAGCGGAGTCGCTGAATCAGGCGGTGGCGGAGATTTTTGGAGCGCAGGTCCGGATCGATGGGCAGCGCCCCGTGTATGGGGGAGATATTAACGAGTCCCGCCGTCTGGAGCTGTCGGACGGCTCCTCCCTGTTTATGAAAAGCAACCGGATTACAAATCTGGGATTTTTCGAGGAGGAAGCGAAGGGGCTTTCGGCGTTGCGCCAGACCGGTACGATCGGCGTGCCGCAGGTTCTGGGAATCGGCACGATCGAGAATTTGGGAAAGTCTTTTCTCATGCTGGAATATCTGGAGGCGGCGCCCCGTGTAAGCGGATACTGGGAAATATTCGGGAGAGAGCTGGCCGCGATGCACCGGGCGGACAGCGCGCCCTTTGCCGCCGCGGATAGGGGGCTTCCCTTTGGTTTTGAGATGGATAATTATATCGGGGCCACGCCCCAGTTCAATTCTCCCAGGGCGGGATGGATCGAGTTTTTCCGGGACTGCCGTCTGGCGCCTCAGATGAAACGAGCGGACCGGTATATGAACGGACGTATGAGAAAACAGTGCGAATGGCTTCTGGGCCACCTGGGTTCGTATCTGGTGGAGCCGGAATTTCCCTCGCTGATTCACGGGGATCTGTGGAGTGGCAACGCGGTCTGCGGCCCGGACGGAAAGGCGTGGATTCTGGATCCGGCGGCCTATGTGGGGCACTTTGAGGCGGAGCTTGCCATGACGGAGCTGTTCGGCGGCTTTGCGCCGGCATTTTATGAGTCCTATCGTGAGAATAACCCGATTGACAGCGGCTACAGAGATAGAAAGGATTTGTATAATCTCTATCATATGTTGAACCATCTGAATCTGTTCGGCGTCTCTTACCTCGGCAGTGTGCAGAGAATCCTGACGAAATATGTGGGATAATCTTAGATTTAATTTCAGATTATTTTTTCGGATCGCAGTTTTGGATTTCTCCGGGCCGCGATCCGAAATTATTTTTTAATAAACAGAAGTTATTTTTCAAGAAAATCGAAGTTATTTATCGGTGGTAAACCAGGTGTAGGAATTTTTCCCGGTCTGGATCCGGTAGGTGATGGGCCCGTATCCCTTGTCTACCAGAATCGCCTTGGCGCATATAATGTCATTGCCGGGAGAGAGGATCGTGGTGCCTAAGTCGTCTACATTTTCAAAGAAAAATCCCCAGTCGATGTTGGTCATCGGACGGGTGGAATTGCTGCCGAAAATGTTGTGGTAATAGTCAAAAATATCCTTGGCGCTGACGGTCTGAGAGCCGGAAATATACTTGATGCGGAACTGGAAATAGAGGTACTCCTGGCTCTCCTCCGGTACGGGATTCTGGCTATTTTTCGTCACCAGAGCGGCGGACTCGTCCCCCGTGGCAAAGTCGAGGAGCTTCATGGAGAATTTCCCCCTCTTTTTGCCCTCCTCATAGTAGGAGAAGGTGTACTCGCTGTAGGCGGAGATGGGATTGGTCTTGGAGCCGGCGGCTCCGCTGGTCTGCGTCCCCTTTACCGTGACGGTGCAGGTAGTCTTTTTCCCCTTGGCCTTGGCGGTGATGGTGGCGGTGCCTGCCTTTTTGGCCGTGACGGTGCCCTTTGAGGAGACGGTGGCCACGGACTTTTTGCTGGATGACCACTTCACCTTGCCGGAAGCCTTCTTGACCTTCAGCTTATAGCTCTTGCCCACGGCGAGCGAGAGCGTCTTTTTATTCATCTTGATTCCCGCGGCGCGGACGGGAGCGGCGTGAAACAGAGTGCTGCACAGTATCCCGCACGCCAGGATCAGGGAAAATATCTTCTGGATTCTTGTATTCATTCTGGGCTGGTTCCTCCTATGTTCATAAAATGCTGTGGTGTATATGAGCCTCAATGTCATATTTTCCAAAAACATGAATGTATGACACTGAAATCATGCTATTTGTAGTGGTATGCGTTTATTGTACACCATAAATATGGAAAATACAAGGCAGTCCCGATTTTTTTGTGGAATTTGGAGAAAAATTATGCTAAGATAATCATAGATTTGCACTTGTGTAGGGAGCGGAGGCGAAAACACAGGCTGCGGACGATGATTTGGACGATGATTTAAGGAAAGGAAACATACAAATGGCAGTGATCAATAAGAGTCATATACGAAATTTTTGCATTATCGCGCACATCGACCACGGGAAATCCACGTTGGCGGACCGGATTATTGAAAAGACCGGGCTTCTGACCAGCCGTGAGATGCAGGCGCAGGTGCTTGACAATATGGAACTGGAGCGGGAGAGGGGCATCACGATCAAGTCCCAGGCGGTGCGGCTCGCGTACAAGGCGAAAAATGGCGAGGAATATCTGTTTAACCTCATCGACACGCCGGGGCATGTGGACTTTAACTACGAGGTGTCCCGGTCGTTGGCCGCCTGCGAGGGGGCGGTGCTGATCGTGGACGCCGCGCAGGGAATCGAAGCGCAGACGCTGGCCAACTGCTATCTGGCAATCGACCACGACCTGGAGATTATGCCGGTAATCAACAAGATTGATCTGCCCAGCGCCGAGCCGGACCGCGTGAAGAACGAGATTGAGGACGTGATCGGCATCGAGGCGCAGGACGCGCCGCTGATTTCCGCCAAAATGGGAATCAATATCGAGGAAGTGCTGGAGCAGATCGTGGAGAAAATCCCCGCGCCGGAGGGCGATGAGGGCGCGCCGCTCAAAGCGCTTGTCTTTGACTCCGTGTACGACGCGTACAAGGGCGTTATCATATTCTGCCGCCTCTTTGACGGGACGGTGAAAAAGGGCACGCGGATTCACATGATGGCGACGGGACTGGAGGAAGAAGTCGTGGAGGTGGGAACCTTCGGCGCCGGGCAGTTTATCCCCTGCGAGGAGCTGACGGCCGGCATGGTGGGATACATCACCGCCAGCCTGAAAAATGTGGAGGGAACGCGCGTGGGCGACACGGTGACGGACGCGGCGAACCCGTGCGCCGAGGCGCTCCCCGGCTACAAAAAGGTCCTGCCGATGGTGTACTGCGGCCTCTATCCGGCGGACGGCGCCAAGTACCAGGACCTCCGGGACGCGCTGGAAAAGCTGCAGCTCAACGACGCGTCCCTCCAGTTCGAGGCCGAGACGTCCGCCGCCCTGGGCTTTGGATTCCGGTGCGGCTTTCTGGGACTTCTGCACCTGGAGGTCATCGAGGAGCGTCTGGAGCGCGAGTACAATCTGGATTTGGTGACGACGGCGCCAGGCGTTGTGTACCGCGTATATAAGACAAACGGTGACATGATCGAGGTGACGAACCCGTCCAATCTGCCGGATCCGTCGGAGATTGAGCACATGGAGGAGCCGGTGGTGGACGCGGAGATCATGGTTACGACCGAGTTTGTGGGCTCCATCATGAAGCTGTGCCAGGAGCGAAGGGGCGTGTATATCGGCATGGAGTACATGGAGGAGACAAGGGCGCTCTTAAAGTACACCCTGCCCCTCAATGAGATTATTTACGACTTTTTTGACTCGCTGAAATCCCGTTCCCGCGGCTACGCGTCCTTTGATTACGAGATCAAGGGGTACGAGCCGGCAAAACTGGTGAAGTTGAATATATTGATTAACCGGGAAGAAGTGGACGCTCTGTCCTTTATCGTGCACGAGAGCTCCGCCTACGAGCGGGGGCGCAAGATGTGTCAGAAACTGAAAAAGGAAATCCCCAGGCACCTGTTTGAGATTCCGATTCAGGCCGCCATCGGGAACAAGGTCATCGCGAGGGAGACGGTGAAGGCCGTGCGCAAGGACGTTCTCGCCAAGTGCTACGGCGGCGATATTTCCCGCAAGAGAAAGCTGCTGGAAAAGCAGAAGGAGGGAAAGAAGCGCATGCGCCAGATCGGCAACGTGGAGATTCCGCAGAAGGCGTTTATGAGCGTCCTGAAGTTAGATGATGAGGAATAAAGAGCGGGGCTTTTTGTCGGCTGGAAATTTCGAGATGAGCGGAAATCTCGGACTGACCAGAAAGCTTGGGCTGTATATTCACATTCCCTTCTGTGTGAGAAAATGCGGCTACTGTGATTTTCTGTCCGCGCCCGCCAGTGAGGAAGAACGGGAGCGATATGTGTCATCTCTTGTGAGGGAGATGGGGCTGTGGGGAGAACTGGGGTTGCGAGGGGATGTGGAGCGATGTAAAGAACTGGGGCTGCGAGGGGATGTGGAGCGGTGTAAAGAGCCGGGGTTGCGAGGAAATACGGAGTGGTGCAGGGAGGCGGCGTCTGATTTTGAGGTGGACACGGTTTTTATCGGGGGAGGAACCCCCTCCGTTCTCTCCGCGGCGCAGATGGACCGGGTGTTTCAGGGGATTGCGGACTATTTTCCCCTGGGGGAGAATCCGGAATTTACGGTGGAGTGCAATCCGGGCACGGTGACGGCGGAAAAGCTCGCGGCATACCGGAGGGCGGGGGTGAACCGCGTCAGCTTTGGGATGCAGTCGGCGCACGATGAGGAGCTTGTTCGTCTGGGGAGAATCCACACGTTCCGCGATTTTGAGACGAGCTATGAGCAGGCGAGGAAGGCCGGTTTTTCCAATATTAACATAGACGTTATGGCGGCGATTCCCGGACAGACGGAAAAGAGCTACGAAGAAACGCTTTTTAAGGTAATTTCCCTGGCGCCGGAGCACATTTCCTCGTACAGCCTGATTATCGAGGAGGGGACGCCCTTTTACGAGAAATACGCCGAAAATCCGCCGGTGGACGAGGAGACGGACCGGCAGATGTACGAGCTGACGGGAGAGATGCTCGCAGGAGCCGGGTATGAGCGCTACGAGATTTCCAATTACGCCAGAGAGGGCTTTATGTGCCGCCACAACCTCAAATACTGGCGGCGGGAGGAATATCTTGCACTGGGGCGGCCTCCTTTGTGGGACGCTGCCGCTTTTCCAACGAGCGGGAGATGCCCCTCTATGAAAAGAGCGTCGAGGCGGGGAGGCTGCCGGTGGCGGAGCGGGAGGAGCTCTCTGCCGACGATGAGCAGGCGGAATTTATGTACCTGGGCCTTCGCTGCATGAGCGGCGTTTCTAAAAAGGATTTTTGCGACTGCTTTGGCGTGGAGCTGGCGGAGCGATACGGCGGCGTCATTGAAAAATGGAAGGCGGGGGGATTTCTGGCGGAGAAGGACGGACGGATTTTTCTCACCGGCAGGGGAATCGATGTGAGCAATCGGATTTTTGCGGATTTTATATAATGGAGGTCAGAAATGAACGAAATACAGGAAAAGGTGGAAAGGAGCGTTCGGCAGATTCGGGAGAGGACGGATTTTGTGCCGAGGGTGGCGCTGATTCTGGGGAGCGGGCTGGGCGCGCTCGCGGAGGAGATTGAGGCGGAG
>CANRJU010000076.1 GCA_947631075.1 uncultured Lachnospiraceae bacterium | reverse complement strand
TCCATTACGAGCGACGACAGCAAGGCCATCAATTTTGACCTGCAGCCCAAGGTCATCCTGTCCGCCTCCGGCATGTGCGAGGCCGGGCGCATCCGGCACCACCTGAAGCACAACCTCTGGCGGCCGGAGAGCACGATTGTGTTCGTGGGATATCAGACGCGCGGAACGCTGGGGCGCGCCCTGCTAGAGGGGGCGGAGACGGTGAAGCTGTTCGGGGAGCAGATCGAGGTGAAAGCGAAAATCGTCAAGATCGCCGGGATCAGCGGCCACGCGGACAGAAACGGCCTTTTAAAATGGATCAACAGCTTTACGGAGCGGCCGCCGAGGCGGGTATTCGTCGTTCACGGAGAGGATCAGGTGTGCGAGGAATTTACGCGGACACTGACGGATTTTGGCTATATCGCGTCCGCGCCCTACAGCGGCACGGTGTTCGATCTGATTGCCGGAGAATTTCTGGAAGAAGCGGTTCCGGTGGCCGTCCGCAAGAAGGCGTCCAAGAAGCGGGCGAGCGATATGTTCCAGCGCCTGATGACGGCGGGCCAGAGGCTTATTTCGGTCATCCGCAAGAACGAGGGGCTGAGCAACAAGGAGACCGCCAAGTTCGCGGATCAGATCCAGGCCCTCTGCGACAAGTGGGACCGGTAAGGGCGACGGCGTTTTGACAAGTACCCGATAGGGAGATGAAGAAATGAAAAAGATACTTAAACCTGTAATACTGACGTCCGTTCTCATGGCGGCGCTGATCGGCGGCGCGGTGTTCTTTATGTCCGGCCGGGGAAGCGTCTCCGGCGAGCTGGCGGACCGGATTCGGAACGATCAGAGCGATCAGGCGGACGGCAACGTATTCCGCTATGATCTGAATATGAGCGCGGTGGAGCTGAAAAATTCCGGACCGGATAAAAATATCCTGAATTTTGACACGGATCATGTCTACAGCGTGGCAAATTCCAACAAGGCCAGGGAGCGTCTGGACCGGCTCATCAAGAGGCTCAATACAACATTTGAAAATCCGGTGATCGCGGCGGATCCCTTTGGGACGATGCCTGGTTCCGTCTATTTTTACTTCACCACGTCCTATCAGGGGATGGTGCGCTATACGGTGACGGTGGAGGACAATGAGGCGCCGGATTTTGTGCGCTATATTGCCAACGGAAAAGAGGGAAATGTCACGGATGTGCACGAGTTTTGCGTGACCGGACTGGTTCCCGGGCAGACCAATTATATTCTGCTGGAAATGTTAGACAGCAAGGGAAACACGCGGGAGACCACGGCCTTCAAATACGACGTGCCAAAGACGGAGATGCCGCTGAAGCTTTCCTATGAGAAAGGGAGGAGCGAGGAACTCTGCGAGGGCGGCCTCTTTGCGCTGTTCCCCCAGGGGGACCCGAACATTTACCTGTATGACAATTCCGGCATGCTTCGCCGGACAATCCGGACGGAGGGCGGTCATGGAAGCCGCCTGTACCAGTATGGGGACAGTCTGATCTACCAGATCGGGGAGGCCAAAGTGGCCCGGGTATCCGGTCTGGGGAGAGTGACCGGCGTGGGAGAGGTCAAGGGCTACGGCTCCATTCGGGATTTCAGCTACGACGGCTACGACAACATCTACGCCCTGGTGACGAAGAAGGGCCGGGATTATCTGGTTTCCGTCTCTCTGAAAGACAACAAGACAAGACAGGTCTACGCTTTTCCCAAGGGAATCCGGATGGAATCGGTCACGTCCGCGGAGGGAGGCCGTCTGTACGCGTCCGCTGTCTCCCCGGCCGGGCTTGTGCGTCTGGACGCCCTGACCGGCGCTAGGACGGAGGTCTCTCTGATTTTGGGAAATAAGAAGGCGTGGAAAAAGACGCCGTTAAAAAAGAAGGTAAAGCAGGACGACACGGTGGCCCAGTGGGATCTGAAGGGGGCTAAGCTGAATCTGGACGTCAGCGGCTCCGACGGGAACAAGGACTACATCAACACCTATCTGTACGACAAGAAGAAGGGCACGGGCCTCAAGTTTGTGGTCATGGCCAAGGAGAAAAAGGCGGAGATCATCCACCAGTACCCGGTGGGCGAAAAGGGAAACTGCCTGTTCGATTCTTACGGAAACCACTATATTATGGGAAACTGCGGCGCCGGCATTTTCTCCGAGTACGACGAGATGGGCAAGGTGACAAGAGAATTTACCTATGGGAAACCGCTGGACGGCATGACGAAGCTCTCTCTCTACGGAATCAACTATTATTCCGGGGAATAATTCCAGAGAATAAAAAATTGGTTCATTTTGAAAAAAAGAGTTGAGATTCTATGCGGTTCAGTTGTATAATAAAGACATGATATAAAATTACTTTTAGGAGGGTAAAAGCAATGAAGTTTTTTATTGACACTGCCAATGTGGACGACATCAGAAAAGCAAATGATATGGGGGTTATCTGTGGCGTTACGACCAACCCGTCCCTGATCGCAAAAGAGGGGAGAGATTTCAACCAGGTTATCGCGGAGATCGCTTCTATCGTGGACGGACCGATCAGCGGTGAGGTCAAGGCTACTACGGTAGACGCCGAGGGCATGATTGCCGAGGGAAGAGAGATTGCCAAGATTCATGAGAACATGGTTGTCAAGATTCCTATGACAGTCGAGGGACTCAAGGCTACCAAGGTGCTGACCAGTGAGGGTATCAAGGTCAATGTCACACTGATCTTCACAGCTAACCAGGCGCTTCTGGCTGCAAGAGCCGGCGCTACGTTCGTATCACCGTTTTTGGGACGTCTGGACGACATCTCTCAGCCGGGTATTGACCTGATCCGCGATATCGCTGAGATTTTCGCCATTCATGACCTGGATACCGAGATTATCGCTGCCAGCGTCCGCAATCCGATCCATGTTACCGACTGTGCCCTGGCTGGAGCGGACATCGCTACCGTACCGTACAGCGTAATTGAGCAGATGACCAAGCATCCTCTGACAGACGCCGGTATCGCGAAGTTCCAGAAGGACTATATTGCAGTTTTCGGAGAGTAATGGATTGGAGGGAAATATGAACAAGTTAGAGCTTCAGAAAATGGCTGTTGAAGTTCGCAAGGGTGTTGTGACGGCAGTTCACAGCGCCAAGTCCGGCCATCCGGGCGGTTCTCTGTCAGCAGCCGACATTTATACTTACCTTTTCTTTGAGGAACTGAATACCGATCCGGAGCATCCGGACAAGCCGGACCGCGACCGCTTTGTGCTGAGCAAGGGCCACACGGCGCCCGGTTACTATTCCGTTCTGGCTAACCGCGGATTTTTCCCGGTAGAGGACCTGCCGACGCTGCGTCACACAGGCTCCTATCTGCAGGGACATCCGGACAGGAAGCACATACCGGGCGTAGATATGTCCAGCGGTTCTCTGGGACAGGGAATTTCAGCCGCAGTGGGCATGGCTCTTTCCGCGAAGCTCAGCGGAGACAGCTACCGCGTATATACGCTGCTCGGCGACGGCGAGATCCAGGAGGGACAGGTCTGGGAGGCAGCGATGTTTGCCGGACACAGAAAGCTGGACAATTTTGTTGCCATTGTGGACAACAACGGATTGCAGATTGACGGGCCGGTGGACGAGGTCTGCTCCCCGTATCCGATCGATGAGAAGTTCAAGGCCTTTAATTTCCATGTAATCAATGTGGACGGCCATGATTTTGACGCCTTGAAGGCGGCATTTGACGAGGCGAAGGCGACCAAGGGACAGCCGACTGCCATCATCGCGAAGACGCTGAAGGGCAAGGGCGTATCCTTCATGGAAGGACAGGTCAGCTGGCATGGAACTGCTCCGAACGACGAGCAGTACGCGCAGGCGATGGAAGATTTGAAGAAAGCAGGTGAGTCTTTATGTCAGAAGTAAAAAAGATTGCAACTCGCGAGAGCTACGGCAACGCACTGGCGGAGCTGGGCGCGGAGTTTGATAACCTTGTTGTGCTGGATGCCGATCTGGCAGCTGCCACAAAGACCGGTACTTTCAAAAAGGCGTTTCCGGACAGGCATATCGACTGCGGAATCGCCGAGTGCAACATGATGGGCATCGCAGCGGGCATCGCCACGACGGGCAAGGTTCCCTTTGCAAGTTCCTTTGCCATGTTCGCGGCAGGACGCGCGTTTGAGCAGGTTCGCAACTCCATCGGCTATCCGCATCTGAATGTGAAGATTGGAGCCACCCACGCCGGCATTTCCGTAGGCGAGGACGGAGCCACCCATCAGTGTAATGAGGACGTGGCGCTGATGCGCACGATTCCGGGCATGACAGTGATCGTTCCGTCGGACGATGTGGAGGCAAAGGCTGCTGTCCGTGCGGCTTATCTCCATGACGGCCCATGCTATCTTCGTTTCGGAAGGCTGGCTGTGCCTGTGATCAACGACAATCCGGACTACAAGTTTGAGCTGGGCAAGGGCGTTGTGCTGCGTGAGGGCAAGGATGTGACGATCGTCGCTTCCGGCCTCCCGGTTTCCAACTGCTTAGAGGCAGCGGAGAAGCTGGCAGCAGACGGCATTGACGCCAAGGTGATCAACATCCACACGATCAAGCCTCTGGATGACGAGCTGATTCTTGCCGCAGCTAAGGAGACAGGAAAGGTTGTCGAGGCCGCAAAAGCCACCGGAAAGGTCGTCACCGTAGAAGAGCACTCTGTGATCGGCGGACTGGGAAGCGCTGTGTGCGATCTTCTCTCCGAGAAGGCGCCGACCCCTGTTTGCAAGATTGGTATTAACGACGTATTTGGCGAGTCAGGCCCCGCTGTCGAGCTGGTTAAGAAATACGGCTTGGATGCGGACGGCATTTACGCAAAAGTCAAAGAGTTTGTGAAGTAAAAAAAGCACCACAGAACTTTGTTCTGCGGTACTTCTAAAAAGCCCCGCGGAACAGAGTTCCGTGGGGCTTTTTCCTATGTGCTCTTCTAGGAGCGCATTTGCTCTTCTAGGAGCGCATTTGCTCCTCTAGGAGCGCATTTGCTCCTACGAGACGGCGAAATCTACATGCTGCACGGTTCCGGCCTCGCCGGTGGACTCGTGGAGATAAAAGCCACTGCTGCGGATAAAGGCGTCTGTATCATTCGTCTCCTCATCGTTCAGCGAGAACTGAGTGGCGACGTGCCCCAAAAAGATGGCGCCCACGTCGGCCTCCGTCAGCGGGAGCAGCAGATCCATGCCGTTTTCATCCTTCGTCCAGACCTTTAAGCGTTGGAAAACGGCGTCGTTCTCATCAATCCAGCCGTTGCCGTCCTCATCGTACTGCGCCAGATCCCGGAATCCGTCCCCGCTCTTGGTGCCGAACAGCTCGCTGCCGTCGCTGATGATTCCGTCGCCGTTCTTGTCGAGCGCCAGAAATCCGGACCCTATGCCTAAAGAGGAGAGTTCTTCCCTTTCTCCATCACAGTCCAGGTCAAAGAAAAATTTCTGATCGGACAGCGCGGCCGTGGGAATATCCATATTGATCACTAAGGGATCGATGGTGGCTATGATGGCCGTCTCCTCAAACCAGGAAAAGCTGGTCTGCTCCATGAAAGAGCGGGACATGGAGAAACTCAGGGAAAAAGAGAGCTCCCTGCCGTCGGATGTCTTTACCACGCCGTCCGTGTCAAAAGTGGTAAATTCTTTTTCCGAGTACTCGGTCGTGACGGTTTCCTCCCGGCGCCACAGCTGAATCCGGGAGAGGGGAAAGAAGTCACTGTCGGAGGTCAGATAGTCGGCGGAACTGCTGTAAGTTCGGATATTGACTCCGCTGAACATGTCTCGCATCATCCGGATGATGTGCTTCATGAGGCGCTGTCTCAGTTCTCCCAGAGTTTCCGGGAGGGAGGCGGACCTCTGTCCGGAAGAATAAGACCGGATGTGGGCGCGGGAACTCCACATAGCTCCCATGAAAAAGCCGTGCCCGGCCGTTAGGGTCTGTCCGGCGGAATCAGCGCTCTGATCCGGTGAAGAACCGGCACTGCCTGTGCCGGCGAGAAGTGTGTCTGAGAGGGTCGTCTCCGTTCGGACCCTCTGCCGCACAGAGTGGGCGGATCCCATCTGAACGGCGCTGCTTTCGATTTTCATTGCAATCGCATCCTTTCCTTATGTATGCGTCTGCATGAATCCGCGCAGAGACATACATATTTATAATGCGCGTCCCTGCTGAATAGACAAAGGCCCACCGTGGCCAATGCGGCGGTGAAAGCGTGACCGGCGCTGTGTTTGCGCCGGAAACCGCCATATAATATATCGGACAGATTTGCGTGCCAAATAATCAAAAAAGGGAAATATTTCTTTTTTGCATATAATGTACAAGAGAATAAGCCGATAATATATATAAAGTAAGAAGGATCTGGCACATAAGGATGATATAAAAGTTGTAATATTTATGAAATATTTGTTAAATAGCTCTTTACTTTGAGCGGGAAAATGTGTATACTTATTTATTAAGAAGATATTGGGGCAGTGTCTGTTCTGCCTGACGATATCAGTTGAACGATGTTATTCATTTGCGCAACAGTTTTTAAGGAGGAAAAGCTATGAAAAGGAAGAGACGACTGAGGAAATCAACGGTTGCCAAGATCGGCGCGTCCGTACTTGCGCTCGCCTTTGTGTTTTGTATTATCGGCGGGATTTCTCAGGCTTCCAACGTGGGGAATGAGCCATTTTTGCAGGATGCGATTGAGTATGGCGTGGTTTGTAATGAGCTGTACCAGACCAGTGATATGGAGACGAACTTTGCGACCGGCTTCTATCAGAGCAATGGACAGACAAACGGGAACACAGTTCCCGATAAAGCCAACGCGTCCGGCAATATCAGGATGGGCGAGAAAAAGGGCAAGCTCCAGTTTCGCGGCGAGCCGGAAGTTGTTGTTGAAGACAGCGTGAAGAAAGAAGTGACGAGCATGATCGCCGCTGTCCGGGACTATTCAGAGTCCGTGGTCGATAAGTGTGATATTGCTTCTGTGGCTCCCTCCGACATGAATAACTACCCCATTGACGCGTCCACCTATAAGGACGATGTCATTTATGTGGACATAGAGGAGATGGTCAAGGGCATCAAGACCTATGCCCTGCAGAATGGCGCTTTAAAGATTAAACTCCGTGAAAATCAGACTGTTGTATTAAATTCAAAGGAGAAAGACGGATTTACTATTCCCAGATACAACGTGGAAGTTGTGGATGGCAAGAAGAACCATGAAGAGATAGCGAGATCGATTATCTGGAATTTCCCCTATATCAACGATCTTCGCATCGCTTCTGACAATATGTACGCGACGGTCATCGCGCCGCGGGCCATGGTCAATATTGAAGTGACTGCCGAGGGCTGGCTGGTCTGTGACGAGGTAGTGAGCAACAACGGCGAGTGGCACATGATTTCCAGCAGCATCGGCAAGAATGAAAAGAAAGAGGATCCGACACCGACACCAACGGCTACTCCGACCGAGGAACCAACGGCTACTCCTACTGAGAAGCCTACCGAGAAGCCTACGAAAAAACCGACAGCTACCCCGACCGAGGAGCCAACGCCAACGCCGACGGCTACCCCGACCGAAGAGCCAACACCGACACCGGAGGCAAGTCCGAGCGAGGAGCCAACGTCGACACCGACGGCTACTCCGACCGAGGAGCCAACGCCGACGCCGACGGCTACCCCGACCGAGGAACCAACACTGACACCAAAGTCTACTCCTAAGGCGACGGCAACACCAAAGCCTACTCCTTCTGAGGCGCCTACAGCAACACCGACACCTACGCCAACGGAAGCACCTACGCCAAAGCCTACTCCTTCCGAAGCGCCGACGGCTACCCCGACACCTACTCCGATTCCGACAGCAACGCCGACGCCGACCATTTATATAACGCCGCCTCCGGTGATAACACCGCCGCCTGCCATTACTTTGACACCGGCACCGACGGCTACCCCGACTCCGACACCGTTGATTACTCCTGTGCCGAGTCCGACGCCGACTGTTCCGGTAGAGACGGCCACACCGGGACCGGGGGAGACACCGGCGCCAACGCCGACCGCCACTCCTACGGCAACACCGACTGCGACACCGACGGCTACGCCGCTTATGACGCCGCCGCCAGTGCTTACACCGGGACCTGTTCCGACAGCAACGCCAACGCCGATTCCGGAGATTACAGCGACCCCGGAAATAACAGCAACTCCGGAAGCAACAGCGACGCCAGAAGTTACAGCAACACCGGAGGTATCAATGACACCAGAGGTATCAATGACACCGGAGGTATCAACGCCGCCAGAGGTTACAGCAACGCCAAATGTATCGACGACACCGGAAGTATCAACGCCGCCAGAGGTATCAATGACACCAGAGGTATCAATGACACCAGAGGTATCAATGACACCAGAGGTATCAATGACACCAGAGGTATCAATGACACCGGAAGCATCGACGACACCAGAGGTATCAATGACACCAGAGGTATCAATGACACCAGAAGTTACTCCTTCGGAAGAACCTGGCGCGACGCCGACCGCTACTCCGACAACGCCGGTCGTAGATGAGAATCATAACGACGATACAACGCAGATTGGCGACGAGGATACTCCGACCACGATGATTGAGGACGAGGATACTCCCACGACAACGATTGAAGATGAGGATACTCCCAAGACAGCATTGAACATTCGGGAAAAATCGACGCCAAAGACCAAAAAGACAACCATTCTGGATGAGGATGTACCGTTGTCTGACGCAGCGCCGGAGACAGGAGACACGACAAATCTTCTGATTCCTGTAGTGGGAATGGGATTATCGGTACTGGTAATCGTCATGGTGCTTCTGCTTCGCAAAAAAAGAAACTAAATAAATCATGATTAAGTGAAAGGGGCGCGAGTTTCAAGGCGCCCCTTTTTACGTGCGATGTGAGAGTGATCCATTGCGAATGATCCGTGAGCGGAGTTATTCATAATTATAAAGAATAAATAAATATTGTGTAAATTGACGATAAAACTCGAAAAATGTCGATGGATCTTTGTGCATTATGCAGAAAAGCGAAAAAGGCATGGTTATTGGGAATATTTTGCTTTACTTCGAGGAATTCTTCATGTTATAATTTGAGCATAGGGAACTATTTATTTGCTTTTAAGATCAGGAGGGGAATCATGAGAAGGATCAGACAGGCGACACTCGCAAAGATCAGCGCCGGAGTGGTTGCTCTAGCCGTTGTTTTTGCTATTGTCGGGGGAATATCCTATGCGTCCAACACTGGCAATGAGCCATTTTTGCAAGACTGCATTGAGTATGGCGTGGTTTGCAACGAGCTGTACCAGACCGGCGATATGGAGACGAACTTTGCGGCTGGCAAGTATCAGGGGAACGGTCACACCATTGGAAATACCGTTGGGAGCAAGGCCAACGCTGCCGGCGTTATTAAGATCGGCGAATTGGAGGGCAAGCCTCAATTCCGTGGCGATCCGGAAGTAATTGTTGATGAGAGCGTCAAGGAAGAAGTAAAAGAGATGCTCAAGAAGGTTCAGGATTATTCCGAATCCGTGGTGGGCAAGTGCGATATTGAAACGGTAGAAGCAACGGACATGAATAACTACGTCGTTGATGTATCCGGCGAAGACAGTGATGTTGTCTATGTAGATGCCGAGGAGATGATTAACAGCTTTAAGAATAATAAAATCGCCAATGGCGGGCTGAAGATCAAGATCAAGGGCAGCCAGACCGTTGTGTTCAATTCGGAGGAAGAAGAAGGTTTTACGATTCCCAGATATACGGTAGATGTTGTCAAGGGATCCAAGACGGATGAGGAGATAGCCGAGTCCGTGATTTGGAATTTCCCAGACATAGTCAGCCTTCACATTGGATCCGACGGCATGCATGCCTCCGTGATTGCGCCTAAAGCATATGTTAATATTGATACCACTGGCGAGGGCTGGCTGGTATGTGATGTGATTGTCAGCACTGGCGGTGAGTGGCACATGATTTCCAAGAAGGTTCCGGATAAGAAATCAACACCTTCACCGTCTGAGGATCCGACCGCTACTCCGACTGAGACACCAAAGTCTACTCCAACGGCGACACCAAAGTCTACTCCAAAGTCTACTCCTTCGGAGCAGCCTACCGAGCAGCCGAAGAAGACACCGACAGTTACTCCGACTGCTACGCCAACGCCTTCCAAGGAACCGACGGCCACACCAGTTGTCACTCCGACGGAAGCACCGACCGCTACGCCGAAGTCTACTCCAAAGTCTACTCCTTCGGAGCAGCCTACCGAGAAGCCGAAG
>CANRJU010000075.1 GCA_947631075.1 uncultured Lachnospiraceae bacterium | reverse complement strand
TATCTCCTATCCTGCCGTTCGCTGGAATCCCTCTGTTCCACCGCCCTGTCCTCCGCAACAGAAATGGTCGACAGGCCATATTTTTCACACAGGCGGTTCGTGACTGGCTGTATCTGCTTTGCCCAGTCGCCTTTTTCATAACGGTATTTTCGCCCGGTCAAAAAACTGACGCTGTTAAATACGATATGCCCGTGGATATGCGCCGTATTATCATGGACGGCATAGACCGCCTCATATTCCTTTCCCAGATATTCCTCTACAAACTCTCCTAATATCTGAAACGCAAGCTCCGCCGTCACTTCTCCTTCCGCAAAGGAAATGATGATATGGTATCCCTGTCTTTTATCCGTCTTGTGAAACAGCTTTTTCGTTTCCCGCATCTGTTCATAGGCATATCCCGGCTGGCAGTTGGCCGCCGATACAAAACGCCCGCCTTCTGTCTTTCCCGGATCCGTAATATAGCCGATTGCCTGTTTTAAGTGCCGCCCAGAATAATTGCTCCCGCAGTCTTTCATATATAAAATCTTAGTGACTGCCAATATCATCCACCACCTGGCTCAACTTTTCATTCAGCCTGATCATATAGGCAAGCAGCCTCGACTTATCGGAATCACTGTAAAGCATGGAATTGTTGTTGTGGACAATCTCATTGATGTTGACGCCGATCCGATTGACTTCCCCAATAAGCCCGGTAAGCATCCGCCGGATTTCTGGATAATCCTTCGGATTCTGTGTGATAAGCAGCCGGATAAATTCCGATTCTGTCAGTCCCAATTCTGCTACTTTTTTCTTTAATTGTTCATCCTGTTCTTTTGTAAGGCGATATGCCTTCCGTAATTCCATCGCCATTATCTCGACCTCCCCTGCTCCCTGATTTCATGCTCCTCCTGCTCTTTAGACTTCTGTCTGGAAAGGGCCGCCGGAGCCGCATCAACAAGAGCCGTCTCCCTGCCGTAAACACCGGTTTCCTTTAACATGGGAATGTCAATGACCGGGATCAGTTTCAAGCGTTTCATGGTTTTCCTCGCCAGATCATGAGCAATGGCTTCCGCATCCTTTCCATATACAGTCTGGCTGAATATGCGGTCAAGTATCGTCTGTTTCTCCTCCAGCTGCTTCTCCAGGGAGCTGCTGCTGCAAAAATCAATGAAATTCTTCGGATTTTCTTTTTTATCCCTCGCATCGACCAGTTTCTCATAATTCCACTCACAGACCAGATCCACCACATCATCCAGCGTAATGGGATTTTCCTTATCCAAAAAGAAAAGCTCTCCCCCGGATGAAGCAGAAAGCTCTTTCCCATTCTCTAACAGATAGTCCATGATGATAGCTGCTCCTTTTCTCTGAATCTTCACTTCTTGATGGGTATCCCTGCACCAGTTTATCAGTCCATCTGCCGAATCTATTTTTGTTCCGTTTGACATCATGCCAACACCTCCTTCTTATTTGTCTGTCCATTCCCCCGATATCCCTGTTCCAAAGTATGCGTAAAGCAGGTTTTGCCAGATACGCCTTTTGTTCGACAGGGCGAAAAAAGGCATCCGGTTAGGTGGCAAATGCCCCCTAAAACCCCCAATATGGCTATAATATCTCCGCTAAGTAGGAATCCGGCTTCATTTCTGTTTTTCTAAGTAGGATTCCTACTTCATTTTCTGCTTCCTAGGCAGGATTCCTACTTCACGCTTTTCAGGATATTGGGGAGAAAATATGCCATGAAGTAGGAATCCTGTCCCACTTCTGCTTTTTTAAGTAGGATTCCTGCTCCACTTTCTGTTTCCTAGGCAGGATTCCTACTTAGTCATCTTGTTTTTGAAATAATTTCATCACCTGCTCTTGTTTTTCTGCCGACAAGCCATTCATTATAATCCTTATATTCTGCCGGCGGACCATCCACTTTTACCGAATAGCCCCATTCCCTATACTTCTTTTCCAGCTCAAGCGCCGCCTTTTCCCCCGCTGAATCGTTGTCCAGGCAGAACCTTATGCAGCGTATCTCCGGATGGTCTTTTAAATATTGTTCCAAGGGCTGGTCTGACACCATCCCCAGAGCCAGAAGATGCTCTCCTGTATCCCGGTAAATATCCACATAACTCATCAGGTCAATCGCTGCTTCAAATACAGCGACAGAGTCGGCATTTTTTCTCTCAACATGAAATCCATAGTTTTTATCATTGCCCTCCACATCGCATTTAAAGGATTTCCCGCCCTTATCATATGTGCCGCGCATACTGGCAAACCTCACGGTTCTTTCTGCATCTGTACCAAGAAAGACCGCATTGTGGTATTCTGCCGACTCATAGACCATCCCCCTCTCAATAAACCAGCGGACTGTACTCCCAGATATGCACCGCTTTTTCGTCAGATATTGAATCACCCTGCGATTATCCGATGCTTTATCGGGAAGTACAAACGGCCTGCGTTCCGGTCCAGATGTCTTTTCATGGATCATCTTTTCCCGGTTCACAAGCCGTTTTTCTGTCCCCCTGTTTCGCGGACAGCCGGCAAAATCAAGCAGCCAGAATACCGCTTCTTTGACGCTCATCCCGGCAAAAACTTTCAGAAAGTCAATCTGGCTCCCGCCATTGGCTCCCCGCTCTCCCTGCCTTGACCAGCGGAACCAGTTTGTCCGGTTGTAGATCCGTATGGAGTCCATCTCCTTTAACGTATGGTATTTCCCAATCCGTCTTACTGTATAGCCAAGCGCTTCCGCCACCTGACAAAGATCAACGCCTTTTGCCATCCGAAGTTCCTCGTCCGTAAACCTCCTGTCCATCGCCACCGCTCCTCTCTGCTACCCGTCCTAGCTGGATTTTCTCCATATCCGTTTCATATTCTAACATTGACATGTACCGCACCATCCCCTTTTCTTGAAAACTGAAATATCTTGTATTGTCTCCGCCGACAATGACATGGTCTAATAACGGAATTCCAATCAATGAACACACTTTTGCCATTCTGTCTGTAATACGGATATCCGGTTCTGATGGCATAATATCGCCGCTGGGATGATTGTGTATCATAATCATATTGGCTGCATTTGACAAAATGGCTGCCTTGAGCATTTCCCTCGGCTCTGCCAAAGAGGCATCCAGACTTCCAACGCTGGCGATATGGCAGTTAATCGGCGTGTCGTCCGCTTTCAGGTTAATGATTCCTAAAACCTCCCTGTCCAAATCTTTCAAAACTTCTCCCATTGCCTTTATTGCTGACTTCGGATCACTTATTTTTACTGAAGAATAAATAGGGGAGTCTTTAACAAGCCTGACAGCTACCACATCCAGCTGAAAATCACTGTCTTTCATCTTCTGACTCCTCCTCTAAAAATGGGATTTCTAACATAGTTCCCTCCGGTATTTCCTCAATCAGCCTGATCAATTCCCGGATGTCCTCTACTTCAATCTCTTTCCTGTCCATCCATGTCTCCTTATCTTCTCTGCTCCTTTTCCCCATAAAGCAGCGGAGTTTCCGCAACAATGTCGTCAACCCGCCTATTCGGCGTTTCCGTTGCCATGGTCAGTTTTCTTAATTCCTTATCATAGTGGTAGACCTGGTTGGAAAGCCGTTCCTCCGGACGGATAAATTTCATGTTGATATCCTGCACCATTTCCGCAAGTTCTTCCGGTTTTCCCTTGCTGGCGGGCACACAGACCACTTCATGGATGGATGAAGGAAGAATATAGAGATCATCCTTAACCAGTTCCGCGACCTTTTGGAGATTTTCATCATAGAGCATCTGGACAGCCCCATCTATTCCAAGCGTATTTGAAACAACTATCATTTCATTCTCCGGTATTATCTCTTTTACCAATGCTTCTGTAGGCTCTTTCCAATTTTTTTCACCCATAATCATCCCCAGAATGACCTGATACATCGGCTTAATATCTGCCGGAAGAATCCTTTTGGTATTTTCTGCCGCTTTAAGGAATAATTCCTGCTCGTCCATCCCTGCCATTTCCGCCATTGAATTACTTACTATGACAGAATGAAACCCTGTATCGTCTTTTTCTAAAATAAGGCGGTAGATAACCGAACAGTCGTTGATTTCCCTGTGCGGCGTATTTTCCAAGAGTTTCTGGTTGCTTTCTGTGTTGATCATCATCATGACGACGTTTTCTCCCACATATTCTTTTGTAATATCCGGCAAAGAAATATTTTTTATTTTATCTATATTGGCCGCGCAAGCTCTTGACACTGCCCGAAATACTTCTTCTAAGTCGCCGAAGGCTTGATACTGCTCGTACATCTGCCCCAGATAAAAAGTCGCCGCCTGACTGCTCGTCTTGTCTGGCCAGATTACTACTGCATCCTGTACTTGGTTTATTTTTGTCACTGATTTTATCTCCATTTTTGCGTTCTTAAACTCTTTGGGGAGATAACTAAGAAGCGACTTCTCTACCACTGTCTTAAATGTTGCATAATCCATCATAATCTTTACCTCATTTCTTTAATGATAATGCTGCGGACCGCTCGGATGGTGCAGACAAGCCTGCCCCCATCCCCGTCTCCGCATAATAAAAGCGCAGATTCTGCGCTCTTTCGTCATTGTCCGCTATTTAGTTCTTGTTTCGGAACCCTAACCTCTTTCTTTTTCGGAAGAAATACAGAATGATTCCGCTTAGGATAAATGCCCCGCCAGCCAGGCCGAACATCCATGGCTTATAGTCTCCGCCTGTCTGTGGAAGTTTAGGCTCTTTGGGCTTGTTAGTGACATGAAGCTGATATGTTACCGGCTCCGCTGCACTGTCATCATACTGAATTGTTACCCTATGCTCCTTTTCATCCAGAATGTATCCGTCTGCTGCTTTTGTCTCAACTACAATATACGGAATATCCTGTTCAAAGCCGCCGTTATCTTTATAAGTACAGATGTCTAACTGCCTTGACTTTGCGTAACCGTTCCGGTCTGTCTCTAGCTTCTGGATAACATGGTTCTTCTCGTCCCGAATCTCAAAGACAGCGCCCTTGATCGCTTTTTTCGTATCACTGTCCGTTTTATAGATTTCAATATAGCCTTTCACCCTCTCATCTGTCATAGATACCTTCTGGATTTTGGGACTTCCATCGGCAGACTTTTCTTCCCTTACAGTAAACGATGCTTCATTCGCGATCAGATACCCATACGGCGCAAATGTCTCCCTCAGCGTATAGCTGCCCGCCGGGATGGCATTTAATGTATACGGCGTGCCGTCCGTCGTCCATGACGCATAGACATCTCCGTATTCATCAAGGATTTCCAGTTTCGCACCCTTGATTTCCTTTCCAGTTGTCATATCCGATTTTGAAACCTCGACAATAATCGGGATTTCAGACACTTCAATCTCTTTCTGGATAAACGCCTGTTCTGCATCCGAATATGTGAAGTCAGCCTCATATTCACTTTCATCCACCAGATATCCCGGTGCAGTTTCAATCTCTTTCACATAATATCTGCCAAGGGGAAGATCTGCTTCAAAGACCGCTTTCCCCTCCTCGTCCGTTTCAGCCGATTCAATCAGGCTGTCTGCTTCCACAAGGACTTCTCCATCTTTTGAGACAATGTCTGCTGTTGCATAAACGCCATATATAGCTCCTGCGACCGGCACCTCATTGACAGAGTTCCTTTTTATCAAAGAAAGTTCCGTCTTTACCCTCTCATCTGCAAGCTCTGCGTTTTCATATACAATCTCTGTGTGGTCATCGGCATAAGTAAGCTCAATCTGCTTCGCCTCCTTATCTAAGACAAATCCTTCCGGCGCCTGCACTTCTTCAATGCGGTACTTTCCAAGAGGCAGATCTGACGCAGAAGCCTCCCCGTTTTCATCTGTGGTGAGTACGGCAACTACCGCGCCCTGTGTTGCCGGCACTCCGCCAACTACTGCCAGCTTTCGGTTTCCTTCCCCGTCCTTCTGGTGGTCAGGCGTATAAATATCTTCATCGGCAATCAAATGATATACCGCCCCGGAAAGAGGCGTTTCCTCATACTGAAACCGGACACTGCGGTTGTCTCCTGTCACTGCCGTAAGAATACGGTCAATAATGGTATCATATTCCGCACCAGATAAAACTTCCCCTTCCTTGTGGATGGTGACGCTCCCCTTTACCGGCTGGTTTTCAATTTCCACGGTAATGACCGGATCGCCGTCCTTATCCTCCAGCACTTCCACGGCTCCTTCTTTAGTAACGGTAAACGGCACGCTTTCTTTTGTGAGAAGATATCCTTCTGGCGCTGTAATCTCTGTCGCCTCGTACTCCCCATGCTTTAATTTCAGCGGAGTGGTCACTGTGCCAGTTTCGTCCGTTACAAACTCACTGATCATTTTGTCTCCCACTTTCTGTTCGACAAAGGAATCTGAACCGGCTTTTTTAATCTTAAATGTCACGCCGGATAACAGCACCGTCTCCCCGCTCTCCTTGTCTTTCTTGACAAGACGGATGTATGCCTTGAATGGAGCATCGTTTAATATCTTCCAAGGCTGCGGTTTCCGGCTATCTTCCGTGACCGTCACCGTAAAATCGTCTGTCTTATACAAATCCTTTGGAACCTTTGTCTCTTTTACGAGATATGTTCCATAGGGAAGGTCTATGGATTTTGCATATCCATTCTCATCCGTCACAAGCGTATCATAAACTTCTGCTTTCTCCCATCCATCCCTGTCAATATCTGACTTGAGCTTTACCGTAAATTCTGCCTCCGCCACCTTTTCTGTCTCATCGCTTTCTCCATCGGTCGATACCTTGATAATCTCAAATGGCTGTTTCTTTACGGTCTCTTTCACTCCCCTTGTCAGGCTGATGTCCTGATGGACATTTTGCGCTTCCCGGAATTTAATGTCGTACACTGTGCTGTCCAAAAGATAACCCTCGCTCGCTTCAACCTCTTTGACATAATAATTGCCATAGTAGAGATTTCCAAAAGCAAAGCCGGAATCCTTATCCGTCTTGACTGTCGCTAACAGCGTATCCTTTGCCGCAGGAACTTCCATAAACTGAAAATCAGTCCCTTTAGAAGATGTGACCGGATCTGTAGATTTATAGGTCACAATTCCGCTTCCGTCAGGATACTGAATATCTTCTGCCGCATACAGGCCATAGGTTGCGCCCTCTAACGCCGCATCACCCTGTGCCTCCTCTCCTGTCTCGCTGTCTTTCTTGTCCGCAGTTATATCACAGCGGATCGGCGTATTTTCCACATTAAGCTGCACCACATCTCCTTTTTTGGGCTGGACTTCCCACACTGTTCCTGACTCCTTATATCCCTCCGGTATCTCGACCTCTTTGACATAATAGGTATCCTGCATTATCATGAACTTCTCTGACATGGCGCCACCCAAGTCCTCATCATAGTAGAAAACGGGAACCTGAACCGGATTCCGTTCCTCATCCATGACAGTCCTCTTTGTGCAAGCCGCATCATCAAATACGGCAAAGCCGGCATTCTTGATCTCTGTCTGTGAAAAGGAATCCTTTTTGTTGATAATCACGCCTGCCGGTTCTGGATACTCCTCATGAGTAAAGGTTTTCGCCGGTTTTTTCGTCACCTCTCCTTTTGAATCGTAAATAGTAAAATAATCCGAACTGATCTCATATACCGTATCATCCAATTCGTACCCTTCTGGACTATCAATTTCTTTCAGGTAATAGGTATCCTGTGTAAGCGACTGGACATCCGTCCCATATAGTCCCGGAGATGTATCGCTGGATACCATCTCACAAAGAACATCATCACAGTCTTTATCTTCATACAGATAATAAGTCGCCCCCGGAATAGGCTGCTTGTTAAATTTATCTGTTTTCTGGAATGAAAAACTGCCTGGCTTATATTCAGATGTCACTTTTACGACAGCCTTTTCCGATACCGGCGTAAATTCCTCCAAAAAGGTAATCTTCTGCTGTGATACAACAGAAGGCGTCCACTTCCTTCCGCCCTTTTCATTGGAGTAGGCTTTTGCCTGTACCTTGACCGTGCTTTTCTTATCAAGAATCTTTGTCATAGCCTTCTCATTGCAGTACAGATAAAAATTGGAAGATTCCTTATCTGCGTCTGTCTGTGCCACGCAGACATCATACTTTTTCAAGTCTCCCTCGTCCACAATATCCGAGGAGTCTTTCTTGATCTCACCAGTGGTAAGCCCTGACGGCACTCCGGTAATCACATACTTTACTTCCGTGATGCTTCCTGATTTTGTCCTCACGAATTTTTCAGAAGAACGGTAAAGTCCCTCTGAAACCTCTTTCCACTCCGTTATTTTGGGCGAAATCTTATAAGAAATGCTCTTGGTAAGACCTGTTTCCAGATTGTACTCGCTCTTATTCAGATTTTTGGCATCCGATACCATCTGCTCGATATTCTTGTAGACGCCGCTTCCGTCATTGTAATACGACAGCTTGACCTCTCCGTTCAATACATGGATTGCCGCACTGGTAATAAAATAATCCGCATCAGCAGAACCGGAGGAATACTTATCTGTATGGCATTTCCCTCCCAGTTTCCGAGCGCCGTTGACAAGACAGAAGGTAATCTGCGCCTTGATCTTGCCGCCAGAAGTGACCGTTCCATTTGTTGTATTTTTGTGCATGTCCATACAATAAACAAGATGGTTCTTATAATCGCCAGATTCGGATATATACTTAATTCCCATTCTATGACCACAATAGCTTGCATAACCGGAATAGGCTACCTTCATGCTGTCCTTATCCTTTTCAGCCGCCCGTGCCGTCACCCCCGGCATGGCGATAGAGGCAGCAGATACAAAAAAGTCTCCTATTTTCTCTAAAATACTGCTTTTTGATGTATCCGCTGGCTCTGTTTCAATCTCCTCCACGGAATCTTTTGCAGTGCCACTGCCATTATCTCCTTCATCCCCATTCTCCGGATCAACGCCATTTTCTATGATCTCCACATCTTGGTTTTCATCCAGATGAATGGTAAAAGCAGCTGTATTGCTCTGAATACTCTCAATCTCGCCCGCTGATAAAGGAAGTTCTTCATTTTCCCTTGCTTCTCCAACCATCGGCGCAGCTTCTTCCCCGGCTGAATCTTCCAGAACATGGCTATCCTCGGCTGTGAGTCCATCCTCTCCCGGATCTGACTTTTCACCTGTATCATACCGTTTAGATTCTTCCTGCCAGCTGTCCGATTCTGCCGCAAAAGCAGAAGCATTTTGCCCAAATGCAGTCAATGCAACAACAGCTGCCAGAAACAAGGCCAGAATCTGCTTTCTTTTTGTTGATTTCATATCATCATTCCTTTCTGTCATATTATCACAGGCATCTATATCCCTCCTCTTTCCCCATGCTGTCCGACAAAACACGGAAAAAGAAAAAAGGCACGCCTTTCATCGGTATGCCCTTCTTCCCATAAGCCTGAGCCTGTATCAGACTTCCCTAATTAAATTTTGATACTCATGATCACCTCCCGGTTCATTCATCATCGCTCCAGTCCATCACATGCTGCATGACATTATCAAAGCGGCTGAGTGTATCTGGTACATTTTCTTCTGCCTTCTCTGCCTCACTCCTGTCGTTCTTCTGAAATCTGTCCGTCTCGGAAAAACCCATTTTGGATATTACCATACCGCTCCCCAAAAAGCGTATGATATCCTCGTATATCTCTGTACGGACCGCACTTTTCATTTTTGACAGTTCTTCCTCAAATGTCTGCTCTGTGATGTAGCGGGTTTCCTCCGATTTCTTTGCTGCTGCGTTGGTCAGATCCCCATTTTCCAGCATATCCACATAATAACCGATTGCATTGATGATAAACTGATTCTTTGACCTATGCACTGACAGATTCAGATCATCCAATATTCCCATTATCTTCATGTGTTCCGGATTATCATAGCTTAAACGGACAGTCACATGACGAACTTCCTTCTTCTCCATCCGTTTTCACTCCTCACGCTGTTTTTTTCCGGCTAAGATACAGCATTGCCAATGTCTCATAGCCAATCGCATTTGCCCTCACATCCTCAATATAAGAAATATTGCGCTGGTTCAGGCCCGCATACTTTTTCATCAGGCTGGCTCCGCCGCCGACAAAAGTGATTGGCGTAGTCTTTACATTGATGCCTTTTTCCACGATAATACGGAAAATGGATCTTGTGTACTTCTCAATCTCTCCCTTGATAATGTCAATATATTCCCGGTCAAGATTAGCATCGCCGTTTATCATGACCTCGCGAATCATAAACTCATCAATCTTTGTATTCATCCGGCGTACACAGGCTTCGTCAATCTTGCGCATGCAGGTAATAATCCCATTCGGATCGGAACCGCTGCTTGATTCATCCGGCGCCCGGTCAATAATCTTCAGGGTATCCACTGTCCAGGAGCCAATATC
>CANRJU010000074.1 GCA_947631075.1 uncultured Lachnospiraceae bacterium | reverse complement strand
ACCCCCCCCAGTAGAACTTCTGGGGAGCCGCGCAGCACGCCCAGTCCTCTGCGGCGTCCGTGCCGTCTACGTTGGGCTTGATGCACACATCCAGGCCCCATGCCGGGAAGAAGAAGCTGAACACCTTGGAATCCGGCGCCATATCCTTGTTCCACTCGTCCTGCCACTGGCCCGGGCAGTTGTGGCTGATCTTATTCTTGATGTCCTCCATCGAGCGGTTTACCCAGTTCATCATGTTCGGGTCAACGACTACGTCGGTTCCGCTCACCCACGGCGCGGACACATTGTTGGAGTATACGCGGAATGTATCGGCGCGTCCGGAATACATGTAGTATCCCTTTGCCTTCATCTTATCCGCGGTCTCGTAGTACTTATCCCAGTCGGAAACTGCCTCCGCTACCTTCTCCGGGTCGTCGGTTCCGAGAACGTCCTTGGCGAT
Source organism: uncultured Lachnospiraceae bacterium (assembly GCA_947631075.1). Lineage (GTDB taxonomy): Bacteria > Bacillota > Clostridia > Lachnospirales > Lachnospiraceae > Eubacterium_F. The sequence continues at coordinate 9,952 of CANRJU010000074.1, read as the reverse complement.
AGAGCGGCGGTAAACAAGCATTCCCGGGGTAGCCTGATAGCTGAGGCCATAAGTCTGGCCGTCAATCGTCACGGCGTCCTTGGTGTACTGATACTGCCTTGAGATGTCGCTGTCTGTGATTCCCAGTTCGGAAATCGGCACTGCTACGGACACGGTCGGGTCGATGTATTTGAGCGCGTAGTCCGCTTCTACTAAGAACATGTCGATCTTCTCATCGGCCGGCGCGCTGTCCTGCTTGGTCAGCGCCTCGTCTAACTTCTGCTGGTAAACGCCGTCCTGGTTCGGATTCACGATCCAGTGCACTTCCGTGCCGTCTTTCAGATAGGTAACAGACTTGTCGCTGGATGTCTTTTCTACCTCCGGGTAGTTGTCGTTGAACTTGTTCTGCCACTCGTCGTTCCACACATAGATGTTGATGATCTTTCCTTCCTCGCCGGTGCTCACGCTGCTATCGGCGCTCCCGGTATCTCCCCCCTCGCTTCCGCAGGCGCACAGCAGGCTCATAACCATCACAGACGCCAGCATAAGACTTAAAATTCTTTTCATCATAAATAGCTCCTTTCTTTTTTGGTTTTTTTTGATATGTTGACCAGCCATTTGATACTCCCAATTATAGGGCTTTAAAAGCCAATAGTATATTAAATTTAGACAATTAAATGTCAGATTTATGTGTTTTTTTAGTAAAAATGACAAATATTACTCGTCCGACCCCTTGGTTTCACTTGTAAAGTTTACTCATTCGTGCTATACTCCCATATAAATATTGTAACAACCGAGCAACTGGAATTCTCACACGACAATTTGTCTCTGAGCAAAAACAAATTGCTAAGCGAATATAGTTCGCGTAAACGCGTAGTAGAAATGAGGCATAAAATGAAAAATTCAAACACATGGAAACCCCTGGAGATGGACACCGAGCGGGAGCTTGTCAGCCACCGGAACCCCGGAGAAGAATTTCAGTTCTACCGGGCCGTGGCCGAGGGCCGCATAGGCGATGTGCAGGAGAACTGCCTGCGCGGCGCCTTTGAAAATCCGGACGGCGTCGGCCGCCTGTCCGACAACCCCCTGACCAATCTCCGATATCATTTTGTAGTGACCGCGGCTCTGATTACGCGCTTTTGCATGGAAGGCGGCATGGCGCTAGAGGAGGCGTTCGGCCTCAGCGACGACTACATCCAGAAGATGGACCGGTGTACCAGCCTGGCCGAAATCGTGCTGCTGCACGACCAGATGGTCCTCGACTACGCCGGGAGAATGCTCTCCCTGAAAAAGCGCGCCGCGTCCTCCAAGCAGGTGGCGGAGGCCATCGACTACATCTATGTCCACATCATGGATCGCTTTACCGTAGAAGATCTGGCTAAAGAGATCTGCATCTCCCCTACCTACCTGTCCCGCATTTTCAAACAGGAAATGGGCGTTTCCGTCAGCGAGTACATCCGCCAGCGGAAAATCGACATGGCGAAGAACCTTCTCCGGTACAGCGATTACAATCTGGTGGAGATCGCCAACATGCTGTCCTATTCCTCGCAGAGCCACTTCATCCAGCACTTCCGCGCCCAGACCGGCATGACGCCCAAGGTCTACCGGGACCGCAATTACATGAACAACTGGGACGTGAACCGGACGCCGGATGAGGACCCCCGCAAGGGATGATGAGCGATCTGTTACATAGTCAGCTCGATCTCCGTGACGTCCGTGAGAAGCTCCTCCGGCACATAATTTCCGGACACCTGGTTTCCGTTCACGGTCATTTTCGCGCAGCCGGACTCTTTTCCGTTCGGATTTACAATTTTAATATTCAATTTTCTTCCCCGGAAATCTTTCTGGATTTTTAACTCTTTCCAGTCCCTGGGAATGGAGGGATCTATTTTGAGGCCGTGCAGGTCCGGGCGCATGCCCAGGATTCCCTCCACGCATCCCACCATGACCGTGGACGCGGTTCCCGTGAGCCAGTGCACATGGGAGCGTCCCCCGTGAGGACTGGCCTTTCCCTCTGTAAACTGTCCATAACAATAGGGCTCGATACCCCGGATTTCCGCCTTGTCGTTCTGCATCGAGGGGGCGTTCTCGCAAAAATATCCATAGGCTCTCTCGCCGTGTCCGAGCAGGGCTTCCGCCAGAATCAGCCAGCCCTGGGACTGGGAGAACACGCCCGCGTTTTCCTTCACGCCCGCATTGTAGATTACGGCCAGCGCGCCGTCAAAGGCGTGCGCATGGTAGGGCGGATCCATCAGAATCGCGCCGTAGGGCGTATTCAGCCTCTCATATACCTGCTCCATGGCAAGCTCCGCCTGCTCTTTGTCGGCAAGTCCGCTGATCACCGACCAGCTCTGCGGATTCAGCCACATATTCGCCTCTTTGTCGCCCCGCTCACCGATCGTCTCTCCCCGCTCCGTAAATCCGCGGATAAAGCGATCCTCGTTCCAGCAGAGCCGGTTCACCCTCTCCCGGAACAGCTCCTGGCGCTCCGCCAGCTCCTCCCTGTAGGCCCGGTCGCCCTTCTCCTCCGCAAAGCGCTTCAGAATGGTAAACGCATAGTAAAACTGGAAGGCCACGAAAGAGGACTCCCCGTCGGCGCCCAGGCGCAGACAGTCGTTCCAGTCCGCGTACAGCCCCGCGGGCATTCCGTGGGGACCTAAGTGATTCATAGAGAAGTCAAGCGCGCGTTTCAAGTGCTCATAGACGGTTCCCTCTCCCTGGTTGGCAAAGGGAATCACCTCGTCCAGAAAAGCCGTGTTGCCCGTCTCCGCTATGTATTTGTACACCGTGGGGAAAAGCCACAGCGCGTCGTCGGCCCGGTACGCCGGATGCCCGGTCTCCCGCACATAGGATTCGTCCTCCGGCGTGTTCTCATGGCCGGGATTGTGGGTAAATTTTACCAAAGGCAGTCCGCCGCCGTGATCCACCTGCGCCGAGAGCATAAAGCGGATTTTCTCCGCCGCCTCCTCCGGCGCGAGATGAATGACGCCCTGGATGTCCTGAACCGTATCCCGGTAGCCGTAGCCGTTTCGCAGTCCGCAGTAGAGAAAGGACGCCGCTCTCGACCATGTAAATGTGATAAAGCTGTTGTAGGCGTTCCATGTATTGATCATCGCGTCAAATTCCGGGGACGGCGTCTCCACCTGGAAATGGGACAGCTTTTCGTGCCAGTTTGCCGCCAGCTCCCCGCACTCGCGCCGGCACACTTCCTCCGGCGCCTCATAGGAGGCCAGAAGGGCCGCGCTCTCCTCCGGGGGCATTTCCCCTAACAAAAACGCGATCGTCTTTTCCTCGCCGGGCGCCAGCGTCACCACCGTCGAGAGGGCGCCGCAGCTGTTCCCGTTATAATTCAGATGATTTCCCAGATCGCCATTTTCTACTCCCGCCGGATTGCTGTAATCCCGGTAAGCTCCCAGAAATTCCTCCCGGTCGCCGCAGTAGGAGTCAGCCGTCGCTCCCGCCAGTCCGAAAAAGCGCTCGATCACGATTTTTTCATCCACGCTGCCGGTCTGCGAGGCCACGTCCAGGTTCCCGTGAATCAGCTGGCGGATGCGGTTCTCATCGAACATCGTCCGGGAAATAAAGAGAGAGTACTGCAAATTGACTTGGTCGTTCTCGTAGTTCCCAATATTGGTAAATTCCGCGTAACCCGTCAGCGTCAGGCTGCGGGGCTTCTCCGAATTGTTCCGCACGGTCAGCTCCCACACCTCGTAGGATTTATCTAACGGCACATAGTAGACGGCCTCGCTGTGGATTCCGCTGTAATCCGCCGCGATTTTGGTATAGCCCGTGCCGTGCCTGCACTCATTTTTATAGCTGTTAAGATCTTTTCCCACCGGCTGCCACGACGCGGACCAGTAATCCTTTGTCTCATTGTCCCTCATGTAAATATATCGTCCCGGCTGGTCGAACTGGTTGAACACATAGCGCAGGATGCGCCCGTTGGCGCCGGACTTCACAAAGCTGTATCCCCCGGCGTTATTGGAAATCAACGCGCCGTATTTCGGCGATCCCAGATAATTGGCCCAGGGCTTTGGCGTGTCTGGCCGGGTGATGACGTACTCCTTTGCCTTTTCATCAAAATATCCGTACTGCATTTTTTCTGACTCCTCCTTACAATAATTCTACTACAATCTGCTGCTCCCCATCCGGCAGGCTCTCGATTTCCGCCCGACTGAGTACCGCCTTCCCGTCCACGACCGGAACCGGGCGGATCTGCTGGGAAACGGGATCGCTCAGATAGGCTTTCCCCACATGGCAGGTTTCCGGATCCCTGTCCGCGGGATTCGCGATCACAATGCGGAAGTTCTTCCCGGCAAAAGGAAGGACAAGAGACGCCCGACCGGTCTCGTCAAACTGCTCCCGCACCAGCTTCGGACAGATTGCCAGATCGCCGTTTTCCCCGCGCACGCCGTAGACCTCCGTGATCATGGTCAGCATATACCAGCTGGCGGCGCCGGTCAGATAGTGATACAGTCCCCGTCCCTTGCCGTTGAAATATTCCGGGATGCCGGGGAAAATCCGGCTCGTCTCAAAGTGAAGCGCCGTCTCCGCCAACGTCCGCAGCGCCTTGTACCCCTCTCTCACAAAGCCCCGCCTGTAAAGGGCGTTGGCGTACATGACCGTCATGTGGGAAAACACCGCGCCGTTTTCCTTTTCCCCATAAGCGAAGCCGAACATGCGCCCCATATCGAATTTCAGCTCGTGGAAATCCGTGTTGAGCCGGTATCCCCCGATTTCTCTCTGATAGAGATATTGATCCGCGCTGCGGACGATTGCCCTCACCTGTTCTTCGGAGGCCGTCTGGCTCATAATGGCGAATACCTGACCCGTCAGCATCATGCGGACGCCGTTTTTATCGGCGCTCTCCACCGGCCGTCCATGGTTGTCGTAATAGCTGTTGAACCATCCCTCGCCTTCTCCCGCGTCGATCCACTCCTGCCCGCGGATGTGGTCGGTCAGCCAGGTAGCGCGCCTCAAAAGATCCTCCGCCAGCTCCGAGACAGACATGGAAATCTTCTTACCGCTGACGGTGTGCTGACAGCGGCGGGCATACCCCTCAAGAACTTCTTTTTTGTGGGAAATGTCCCCATAAGTACCCGGATCGTCCGCAAGCAGCGCCCCGAACTCCTCCAGAAGCTCCACCGTCTCCTGCCCGGTCTTTTTCTCGAACTCCCACAGCAATTTTGCCAGTCTACGGAAATTCCCGGCGTACGCGCAGGTGAACGCCACGCTCTCGCCGCGCTCCGGCGCCATATCCAGGGCGTCGTTCCAGTCGGCTCCCCGCAGGCGGAATATGTTGTGCTCTCCCACCTCGTAAAACGCGGCCAGATGCTGGATCAGCAGGTGCTCCAGAATGCTCCCGGTATAGACCTCGCCGCTCTCCGTGAGCTGACGGTTTCCCTGGCTCTCCTCCCAGGCGCCGTCCGTCTCCGTGCCCCGCATCGCCTGCGGATCTTTAAAATAAGCGACGGGCGCATTCAGAATCCCGATGTCTCCGGTCTGGTCGATATACAGCTCCGTCGTCATAAACGGCCACAGGGCGTGATCCATCCACACTCTGGCGATTCCGTTCCGGTCGGCCACAAATTCCCCGACGCCGTCCCCAATAATCGTGGCGTTGGTTCCGTCGATCCGGACGCCGCCATAATTGGCCTGAATCATTTCTCCGACGCCGGAGGGATCCATCAATAGCAGAGACAGGCAGTCCTGCCAGAGATCGCGCCAGCCCCGGCCTCCCCGGCCGTAATCGTGGTGCGGCAAAAAGGAGCAGCCGTAAATTCTGCGCAAAAACGGCTGAAAGCTGATCCACCGCATTAAGCGGTCAAAATCGGCGTCTCCTGTGTAATACCTGACATTGACCTTCTCCTGCCAATACCGCTTCGTGTCATCAAGAGCCTTTTTCACCTGCGCGGACGCGGGATAAGCGGCAAGGATTCTGTCTATTTCTTCTTTTTCCTCCGCAATTCCTGACAGGATAACATACTCCGCGCTCTCGCCGGGCGCCAGCGTAACAGGAGAAAACTCAATTCCTCCCATGGCCTCCCGGCCATCCACAGCCGCGCCGGGCCCCGCTCCTGGAGCCGCCCCATAAACGGCTCTGGGATGAAGAAATGTGCCTCCCTCTCCGATAAAGGAATCCACAGTGGGATAAAAGCAGGCGGGCGCGCCCCCATTGCCCTCAGCGCCCAGCACATAATATATGCGGCGATTCTCCCGGTGGCCCTTCTCGTCAAAGGACAGGGTCGGCTTCACCAGCACGCCGTGCTCTTCCACCCGGATGCGGTGCAGCATGGACGTCACGTTCCTGTGATCTCGTATATTATCCGCGCTCCTGCCGTAAATGGGGATGGCGGCCACGCCGATCACGGTCTGCGCCTTGCCCCCCGTATTCGTAATCCGGACAAGCTGTATCTCCACATTTTCAGAAACCGGAACGAACGACGTAATTTCCGAGCAAAGTCCCTGCTCATCGGATTCGCGCCGCACGCTCTGCCACATGAGCCCCGCCGTCAACACGCTCTTTTCCTGCCTGTCCGTAAAGCGGGCGGCCTCCTGCTCCGCCGACGTCCCTGTGGCGGACCAGCACCCCTGTTCTGTCACGCACCAGAAATTTCTCGTGCTCCGGCTTGTGTGTAAATTCTCCGACGAGACAGGCTCAAGCAGAAAAGCCTCCTGGTCCAGCTTGCAGTCGCCGCCGAGAGACGGCGTCACCGCGCTCTTTAATCCGGCCTCCCCGGCCAGCGGAAAGTACAGGCCCGTCACCTCCTCTGGGTTCTCCAGCCGGAAAGTTCCGTCGTCGTCTAAAAACTCAACATTTTTTAGTGATTTATTTTTCCAGAAAATATTTTTTGCTGACAAAATTTTTTCCTCCGCGGAATTTAATTTCGCTGCCTCCTTCATGACTGCCCCTCCTTCTGATATACTCTGACCGCATCCACCTCGAACACGGCGTTTTCAAAATCCGTCGTCTCATCCGGGTACCCCACCCAGCTTCCGCCCACGGCCAAATTCAGAATCAGATTCATATTGTGGTCAAAGGGCGCGGGATACAGATTGGCTTTTCCATCGGCCTCCACGGAGTACCAGTCCCTCGCCTCGTGATACAGCTTGCCGTCTACATACCAGCGCAGGACGTCCGGTTCCCAGAGAAGGGCAAAATCATGAAATTCTCCGTCAAAGCTCCCCTGCTCCAGCGCGATGGAGCCCTGGTTCTGCTCGTGCGGAAGCCCGTAGTGAATGGTCCCGTAATTCACCTTCGTGTCGTCGCACTTGACCTCCATGATGTCGATTTCCCCGCAGACCGGCCAGGATCCGTGCACCCCATCCTCCTCCGTGGCCAGCAGCCAGAAGGCAGGCAGAAAGCCTTTTCCCGCCGGTACGCGCAGCCTCGCCTCAAAAATTCCATATGTAAAATCGTGCTTATATCTTGTATTGATCCGCCCGGACGTGTAGCTGCGGCTTCCGTCCTCTCCGACCGTCTCAATGGCGCGGAGCACTAGCTTCCCGTCCCGCAGAAAAATATTTTCCTCGGAATCCACATACCGCTGCAGTTCCTCGTTGACCCAGCCGGGCTCGTGCAGCTCCACGTTCCAGTTATCCCGGTTCAGCGTCTCCCCCTCAAACCGGTCCTCAAACACCAGCCGATATCCCTCGTAGGACAATCTGTCTTTTTTCATCCAAACCTCCGTTCCGGCGCGATGCCCCCGCGCCCTGTTATTTTTACTTTATATTTCATCTCTCCACACCCACTCATCCACGCCGCCCCATTTACGCGCCCTTTTCTTCTGTATATCCCTTCTTTCGCTATCCCTCCAGTATCCTGTTCAGGTAAAAGGAATTCGCATAGGCGGACGCCGCCGCCCCCACAAGCAGCCACACTCCCACGACGTATCCCCACAGCGACGGGAGAAAAATTCCGGCAAGCATCGGCAGAAGATTGATACATGTCACAAAAAATGTCACTGGCAGATGAACTACCGCGAGCCGCAGGGCATTCCCGATGTGCCGCGTGAAACGGTTTTCATAGCGAGCCAGCAGGGGAAAAACATAGGACAAAAGCGCCGTCAGAAAAACGCTCACAATCGCCAGAATCACAAACACATAGGGAGAAAAAATAAGCGTTTCGGCATAGAGCGCGTACCGGAGAATCGCCATCAGCAGAATATCCACGAACATCAGAATCGTCGCCGGGGTCGCCGCGACAAAGCCGTCCCTAAACGCGCGGAAAAAATCCTTCACGATAAATTCATCCTCGCCCCGCCACATTTTGAGCGTCACCGAATACAGCGCCGCAATCGCCGCCCCCGAACACACGATGGTCATGCACAAAAGCACCAGAAGCACATTCAAGATCATCAGGTCGCACACTCTTGTGAGAAAACGAATAAACGGATTGTCCTGCTGAAACCATTTTTTCATCCTGCCGCCTCCCTTTCTGCCATTCCGTGAAAGCCACATGGCCTTTATGTTTTTTATTATATCCTCTGGAAATATTTTGATATATCAGAAAAATATCCGAAAATGTTAGATTTGTACTTATCCTAAAATGAAACAACTGCCCATTACCAGCCTGCAACTAATAATGGGCAGTACATTTTATTTATGAAAAAATTTTTTGAATATTTTTTCATGAATATTATTTTATGCTCCCTGCTCCCTCTCCAGCACGCCGTGGTCCATATGGTACACCTCATCGCACAGGATATCGATGTCCTCGCGGTTATGGCTGGCGATCAGGAGCGTCTTTCCCGAGTCCCGCAGCTCCATGAACAGCTTCCTCATATCCGCCACGCCCTGGTTGTCCAGGCCGTTCATCGGCTCGTCTAACACGAGGATTTCCTGATCCTCCATGAACGCCTGCGCCAGCCCCAGGCGCTGGCGCATCCCCAGCGAATACTTCCGCACCCGCTTCCTGCTGGCCGGGTCCAGGCCCACCTTCTCAATGGCGCGGATGATGTCCTCCTTTCCCGCCCGGCCGTTGATGTCCGCCAGGTACTTCAAGTTCCGGTACCCCGAATAATTCCCCAGAAATCCCGGCGTCTCGATGATGCTCCCGATATTCCCCGGAATGTCCATGTCCTTCCCCAGCACCTTTCCGTCCACGGCGATACTGCCGCTGTCCGCCGCGTAAAAGCCGCAGATGAGCTTGAACAGCACCGTCTTTCCGCTACCGTTGCGGCCCACAATCCCGACAATGCTGCCGTCCCCGATCCGCAGGGACACGTCCTGCAGCACCGTCTCCTTTCCGAACTTCTTGGACACATGGTCCACTATGATTCTGTCTTTCAATGATTTTCCCTCCTCGTCTGTCTGCCACTGTTTTTCATTCTGTTAAATTCTGCTATAAATCTTCCATCTAAGCTATTTCCATGATACTCTATATATAAAACTCCCGCCCTGTATATATACCATGCGACCTACCTCACCAGCTCGATTTTCCGCCGCTTTACCAGAAATACGGCAACGGCGGACAGGGCAATCACCGCCACGGCCAGTATGCCCGCCCGTCGGAACACTCCTTCCGGTCCGAACCGGCTCAGATCCAGCCAGCTCTGGGGCGAATAGGCCGTCAGCTTCCGGACCCCTGAGAGCGGAACATTGGCCAGAAAGAGCCACGCCACGCTCCAGGCGGACAGCACGACCGTGCCCGCCTTCCCCCCGCTCAGCCCGTTCAGTATATACTCCGCGACGGCGTACAGGCATCCGGTCAGGAAAAATAACAGCAGAGACGCCCCCACCGCCTGCCAGGGCGCGTACATCCGCATCACCTCATACGACGTGGCAAAGCCGATCATGTATCCAGCCTGCCCCGCCTGTCCCGATGCAAAGCTGCCCCATACCTTTCCCCAGTCCCCGAATGTTACATCGGGGAGGAGCAGCGCCACGGAGAACAGGGCCAGCTCCGCCGCGAAGGCGGCATAGTTGGTCTCGGCGTCATAATGGTCCTGCCAGAAGGCCCGGGCCCGGTCCC
>CANRJU010000073.1 GCA_947631075.1 uncultured Lachnospiraceae bacterium | reverse complement strand
AATAATGATTTTGCCATTGTCTGTTACCTCCACATTCTTTTTTATTTTGAATGTCCGCAAAATCCGTCCTACATCGGTAGGACAACATGGAAATTAAATCATAGCTTTTCAAGAAGTTCTTATTTATCTGTGATAATCCTGTCCGCAATAATTCTATCTGCAATCTGTTCCAAGGACGAGCTTCGCTCCATGCCGACCAGATCCGGATAAAAGATGTAGTCGCTCAAATTTTCCAACCCCGTATTGACCTCTAAAAATTTGAGCCAATAGTCCATGTCTGCATCTATTATATCTGCATTTTCTTTGATATAGGATCCGCTAAAAACCGTCACGACAATTTTTTTAATCTGCTCATCTGTCACATCGCATTTTTGAGGCGGGAGCCGGAGCGCCCTTTTTGCCATTGTCTCCAAGCTGGTATAAGACCAGTATTGCCGGAATTGGGAAATCTTTAGCTTTTTGTTTCCTGTAACCTCTCGCAGCCTTCTCTGCAGTCCCCGCAGTTCCCGCTTTACCTCCGGATCCTCTGAACCCTGATTTTCTTCCATAATAGAAGCCGCTTTTTCAATCAGTTCCATGACTTCTGACATTTTTGATTCATCAATTTCTGGTGCTTTCATTTTCCGTCTCCGATTTCTTGCAGATTAAGTATATCAAAATCTTCGCTTGTTTTTTGTAGTTTCATTCATTTCTGAACCATATATCCGATTGCTTCCTCAACTGCTGCATTTAAAGTTTTTCCGTGTTCTATCGCATACACAGCAATCGTCCGATGCAGTTCAGGGCTGATTCGCACATTGAATGTTCCTTTATATGGTTGTTCCGGTGCTATGTTCCGTTCTTTGCAATCTTCAAGATAATCATCTATAACTCTTTGAAAATCCTGCTCTAATTCCTGAACAGAACTTCCCTCATAAGATAACAACGATTTAATACCAATCACTTTTCCATAAAGACAGCAGTCCTCTTTCGAATACTCTACCGTCCCATTATAATTCTGATATGACAAAAGATTGCTCATAACAAACCATCCTTCCTTAATTTCTCTATTACTTGCTCTAATACATAACGTTTTATTATTCCATTTGGATGCGGTCTATGAAAATTTATGACATCATTACTTCCTTCTTTACAGAACTTTACGCCAGATCCAGTTCCGCTCTGTTTTAACTCATATCCAAAATATGATAGCAAAGACTTCATCTCATCGAAGGTAAAATCTTTTGGTTTTTTCAGTAATCTTTCTAATAATTTATCTTTCTGACTCACCATTCTCCTCCATACTTCAATTATAGGGTAAAAAAACAAATTTTGCAACTATTTTTAGTTGCTCTTTTGTCAATTCTTATTTTTTCCTCTTTTGATTTTCCAACTAAATTTCATCAACTAATCGATATTTTCTATTAGTATTTGTGCCTTCATATTCAACATCCGGCATTTCTTTCAAAAGCACTCTGGTGCGTGCAGCACTTAAACCAATCGCTTCCGCTATATCATTTGTTTTTGATAACCCATTTTGGCTCAAATATTCGCGTATCAACCTTCGATTCTCTTCCGTTTTTCTTCGCTTGTTTTCTTCGCTTGTTTTCTTCGCTTGTTTTCTTCGCTTGCTTTCTTCGCTTGTTTTCTTCGCTTGTTTTTTCACAAATTCCAAAGTCAAGCGAGTTCTATCCGGATTATAACTTTCCTCAACAACAGGTGCTGTCCAGCCTTCATTTTCCCATACTTGGTAAATATCCGGAATACCACTTCCTGCTCTCTCGCCTATACCAATCATATTGAACATCTTCATCAACGTCTTATTTCTAGGATCTGAAATTCCTCCACGCAGCATCTGTTTCTTACCAGTGCGAATACTTCCTGGATTCTCCATAACCAATCTGTCTTCCTCTTTTTTAATCACAACTCCACAAGACAGGAAATAATCTGTATTTACCAAACAATTAACTAACGCTTCCCGTACCGCTTTATGAACAGGCGTGTCGTCAATTCGCGTAATTCCATCCAATTTAAATGGTTTCTTAATATCCTTTGCAATTTTGCTATTTACTCTGAAGAAGAAATCAAAAATATTTCCCGTCCAATCACCAGAACTTGATTGGAGACGATCTGTCCAGCGTATTGTAGGATCAAGCATTTCCCTATAATCCAAAAAGTACTCCGGGAACTCTCTGACAATATTATATTCTTCTCCAAACATCAGCAGACCGGCTGTTGTAGGATGCAATACACCATCTTCATTATAAGCCGCAGCGCCAATCTTCACCATATATTCTTCATCTGATAAATTGTGAAAAACATGCTCTGGGCGATAACTTTTATGATGATTTCTATACCCTTTTAAAGACTCTGTATCAATTACGGAAATATCAAATTGCTCAACAATCTTCATATCTGCTGTTTCTTCAGCCGCATCACGAAGCATAGCTTTAATCTCTGCTTTAGAACAATGATAATCACCTTCCCAATCTCTGCGATAGCTGCCACCAAATAAATCATTGTTAATATAAACCGGCTTTTGATCCCGTCTTGCTTTAGGTACATAAATAACTAAAATCACATCACCATTAACTTCATAGGATTCTACATTCTTATCTGATAATAAATTAGTACTTATTTTCTTGGTATCATGTAATGTGTTCCATAGATTTCGCTTCAGTTTAGCAACATCCTTTAAACCCGTAGTGTACCATGAACCATCTTGTCGTTCGCCCACTCCAAGAATAATTACTCCACCATTAGAATTAGCAAACGAGGAATATGATTCCCATATTGCTATTGGCAATCCATTTTCTGCCTTTTTTACTTCTCTGCAATTATCTTCTCTGTATTTATCGAAATTCGATAAATCAAATAATTCAGGCATGCAAATCCCAACTCCTTCTCTGCTAAAATATCTAATATTTTATAACTATTTATACTTTTTTGCAAGTACAGATTTTCCGCATCACAACCGACAAAGCATGATATATTTTTCATCTATCGCACGCCATAAACGCTGCGGCCATACGGTCTGCTTCCCCTCGGCTGATACCATATTTTTTTGCCAAATCTCGCCAGTTATTTTTTACAATGCTCTTTATAAAATCCACAATTTGTGTTGCCGTCTCTCTATCCAGCCCATAACAAGGCGCTGCCTCTATTGCCAGTTCAAAATCAATACTCGAATCATTAGAATCCACATTTTATGACAAATATTTCCCATAAACATCTGGGTTCACATCATAGAGAGGAGATAGTTCCCACCCCTCATCCGATACTATAAAACCATGATTTCTAAAATGATCATCTGTATTAGAAACTGCCATGCTGAATACAACCCGCTTCCACAACTCAATTAAATCGCGTTTCGGCTTTGCTCCACATGCTTTAATAAATGAAACCATCTCCAGATAACTACTTCCATCTGACGCATTTGCTCCATCCTTTTTTCCTAACAGTGTCATGGCAGAAGAAAAATGAACTCTCCGCTCGCCCTCCCGGTCAAATCTTTTAACAAGAAACGTAGTTCCCAATTTGGAAAATCTTTCTGCTTTCGCCTCTGGCACATTGAGACCGCACATGACAGCAAGTTCATGAACCACCATCTCCCACGCACCCGAATTAAAATCATCCTGTCTGGATGGAAATTTTGCTATCCACAGTTTGCCATCCGGCGCCATCACAGAAGCCTTCGGTCTTGCTCCTCCCAGAGATGAGCCCGGTGCAAGTAACTGTTTTAACCATTTATCACTCAATCCGCTGTCATCGTTTTCAAAAAAAATGGACGCTTGCTCCAGTTCTCTCAAAGAAGTCCACGGAGGAACAGAAAATTTTTCATTATTCCCCATAAGCCTATCTCCTCTTATCCACTCTTTTCCTGACAGGCAGCCCCAGATCCTGCAATTTGCGTCCAAGCTCATCATCCTTCGCAACAAGCAATAAATCTTTATCCATATAGTTGAGCGCATGAAGTACGGCAGCATAACTTCCTATTGATACAGAGGGAGCGCCCTTTTCAATGGACACCAATGTAGCTCTGCTGATTCCCGCCCTTTCCGCTACAAGCTCTGAAGAAATTTTCCGCCGAAGTCGGGCATATTTTATCTGTAATCCCATTTGCTCTAATATTTTTTGCGTCTCCGGTAATAATATAACAGATCTTTTTGGCACATTATCATCTCCTTATGTATATAATATTAAACAAAATATCCATGTTTGTCAATTTTTATTTACATAGTTCTGAAAAAATAAATTTTCTACGAATAAATTTTTTTCAAAAACCTATTGACAAATCGAACTTTTCTGTTATACTAAAGAAGTCGCTTTAATTAGGACATGGGATCTTAGCTCAGCTGGGAGAGCATCTGCCTTACAAGCAGAGGGTCATAGGTTCGAGCCCTATAGGTCCCATTCAAGTTTTTCCAGAGATTTTTTAGAAATCTCTGGAGAGGCTTATCATATATGTCAGGACAGATGTCTTGGCAGTTTGGATGGCGGGATAGCTCAGTTGGCAAGAGCACACGGTTCATACCCGTGGTGTCGCTGGTTCAAATCCAGTTCCCGCTATTGCGTACAGCCCTGGAGATGGTCTTCAGGGTTTTTATTGTATTACAGGGTATTTTCAGACGCGCGGCGACGCTCCATTTTAGGCGCGAGGCGTCGATCGCCGATCATTTGAGGATGCTGAAAAGGATTGAAAAAAAGATTGAAAGAAATGAGGGATACGATGAGAATTGGAATGGGATACGACGTCCACCGGCTGGTGGAGGGACGGGAGCTTGTGTTAGGCGGCGTCACGATTGATTACGAGAAGGGACTGCTCGGGCACTCGGACGCGGATGTACTGCTGCACGCGATTATGGACGCTCTGCTGGGAGCGGCGGCGTTGGGGGATATCGGGAAGCATTTTCCGGACACGAATCCGGCCTACAAGGGCATTTCCAGCATCCGGCTGCTGGAGCATGTCAAAGAACTGATTCGGAGCGAGGGGTACGAGGTGGAGAACGTGGACGCCACCATTATCGCTCAGCAGCCCAAGATGCGCCCCCACATTGACGCGATGCGGGAAAATATCGCGCGCTCTCTGGGCGTGGAGCTCTCGCGCATCAGCGTAAAAGCCACCACCGAGGAGGGCCTTGGATTCACCGGAAGCGGGGAGGGAATCTCATCGCAGGCCATTTGTCTGTTGAGAGAGGCGGACGGACGGTGATAGAAGAAAACGGAGCGCTTTGGGACGCCCAGAAGATGGCGGAATATGCCGGTCTGTGGAAACGGGCGTTTGGCGACACGGATCAATATATCCGCTATTATTTTTCCGGGAAGGCGAAAAAAAGCATCATTTATGAAAACCGAACGGGAGAAGAACTGGCGTCTATGGCATTTTTTACCCCGTATGCGGCATATTACCGAGGAGAACGGCGTACTCTCGCATACATCGTGGGCGTGGCCACGGAGGAAAAATACCGCCGCCAGGGTCGCATGAGAAAAACTCTGACAGCGGGAATAGACGCCCAGAAAAAAGCAGGCGCGCCGATTGTCTTTTTGTGCCCGGAAAATCCGTCTGTGTACGAACCGCTCGGCTTCATCGACACATACTGGCGGAAAACTACGATTGTGACCGGATACGGCGGCGCGCCCGCAGAGCTGACCGCGATTCCCTGGCAGGATTTATCCGGCAGGCAAAAAGAGTCCGCGGCGGCTTTTGCGGGAAAAATGCTGACGGCTGAATCCTTTGACTTATATCTGGAACACTCGATAAACTATTATGAGGAAGTAAACCGGGAGATGCAGGCTCTGGACGGGGAAGTGCTCACGCTGTGGCGGGGAGAAAATGCGGTGGCAATAGCTGACCGGATCTGGGAGGACGAACACCACGAAATTGAGGAATTGATTGCATCCCGCGAAATGGCGGAATCCGTAATAAAGACGCTCGCAGGCAGGCTAAAGTCTGACCGACTGGTGATCGTGGACAGCTATTTTATCTCCCATCTGGAGGGCGATGGCATTTGTCAAAAAATACAGGACAAGCCCTATATTATGATAAAAAATACTGACGGAAGCCCTGCGGCGCCGGTATCCTGCTATATAAATGACCTGACCTGAAAAAATCCCGGCAGGAGGAAAAATGCGCCGAAAAAGAGTAGGGTAATTCCGATGCATAAAATCATCCGCACCCGGTTCATGGGGCGGCACACGATTCCTACGACGCCCAGGCTGATTACCCCTCCGGTCAGAAGATTCAGCGTGCTGACGGTCATGCCGTCCAGCCGGAGCGGTCCGGCGAGGAACTGAATACACAGCAAAATGGCGGTGAGGCCGATGGCCGCAGGCAGTGAAATACGCAGAACATGGCGGAGAAAACCTCCGGTGCTGACCTCACTGTCCGACTCCAGCGCCAGAATAAAGCTGGGAAGGCCGATGGCCGTGGCGCCGATGAGAGTGAGCTGAATCGGTATAAAGGGATAATTTTTCCCCAGAAGAATAAAGCATATGCACAGGAGGACGGAGTAAATCGTCTTTGTCAGATAGAGGGCGCTGACGCGCTCGATATTGGCAATGACAATCCGTCCTTCTTTTACGATATTTTTCATGGCGGAAAAATCTGAATCCATCAGTACAATATGGGCGGTCTGCCTCGCGGCGGCGGCTCCGTTTGCCATTGCGATTCCGCAGTCGGCGTCCTTTAGGGCCAGCACGTCGTTGACGCCGTCCCCCACCATCGCGGTCACATGGCCCGCTTTCTTGTTCGCCTCCAGAATTTCCTGCTTCTGCTCCGGCGAAACCCGTCCGAAAACCGTGTAATACTCCATTTCCCGCTGCCGCTTTTCTGGCTCGTCGGACAGATCGCCGGCATTGATACAGCGGTCGGCGTTTCGGATTCCGGCCCGCTGCCCCACAGCGGAGACCGTGGCGGCGCTGTCCCCGGAAATGAGCTTGATTGACACATTCTGACTGACAAAATAATCAAATATTTCAGCGGCGTCCTCCTTAATCTGATCCAATAATAGAATCAGCGCCAGCGGATTTTTTTCATCGGTGAGCAGAAGAACGCGGTAACCCTTTTTCTCATAATCCTCTGCCTTTTCTAACGCCTCCTTTTCCTCCGTGAGAAATTCCGGCGCGCCCAGGAGAAATGTCCCCTTTTCTTCAAAGGTGACGCCCATGTATTTCCGGCTGGAGCTGAACGGAATCCGGTCCGTGATGGCAAATGGCTTTGTGTCGTGGAAATACGCCTGCAGCGCATCGGTGGTGGCGTTCGTCTCGGAGAAGGCAAAGACCAGTCCATTTAGGATTTCTTCAATTTCGTTAGAAATTTTTTCATGCTCACTTAAAAATAAACCGGGCTGTTCCAGCGGGATAACGGATTCCACCGTAAGCTCCCCGGTAGTAATAGTGCCGGTCTTGTCCAGGCACAGCACGTCAGTCCGCGCCAGAGCCTCGATTGCCTCCATCTCCTGAACCAGCGCCCGTTTGCGCGCCAGACGCCCGACGCCGAGAATAAAGGAAACGCTGGTGAGCAGCACCAGTCCCTCTGGAATCATACCCAGCACGCCCGCCACCGTGCCGACCAGGCTGTCCGAGAGCGTATTTCCCGCCCGGAAATACTGGATGCAGAACAGAATCAGTCCGATGGGGATAATGGCGTAGCTGACATAACGGATAATGGAGCGGATTGCCGCCTGCATCTCCGAGGACGCCCTTTTTTTGGTGCGCGCCTTTTCCGTCAGTTTCGCGGCGTAGCAATCTTCTCCGGTGCGCAGCACCTCGCAGCGCCCGGTCCCGGCCACGGCAAAGGTGCCAGAGTAGAGCAGGTCCCCTTCTTTTTTTAATACGGGAACCGACTCGCCCGTAATCATGGACTCGTTGATTTCAAGCCCCTCGGAGACGAGAACTCTGGCGTCCGCCGCCAGCTGGTCCCCGTTTGTTATTTCCAAAATATCATTTGGCTGAATTTCTTCAATGGGAATTTCCCGAATGACGCCCTGCGTTCGCCCGTCCCATGAATCTCCGGACTCGTTTTCCGGCACCACCAGCCGCGCCTTCGTGGCGGTAATCACGGTGAGGGAATCAATGAGCTTTTTCACCTTCAGCTCCTGCACGATTCCGATGAGGGAATTAGCGATGACAACGCCCATAAAAAGCATATTTTTGTACTGACCGGATATCACAATCAGACCTGCCAGAATAACGTTGAGCAGGTTAAAATAAGTAAGAGTATGTGAACGGATAATCTGTCCCGTTGTTCTCGTTGATTTCATAGTACCCCCATTTCTGGGCGGCTTATCGCAAAATACGACACTCCCCCTAACCAGTATATCCCAGGACAGGGGACAGGTCAACCAAAAACTTTTCAGGCCATATCTGCTTGCTGTGCTGCCTCTCCCATTGAAAACGCGTCTTAAAAATAAATTTTTAAATTGAAATTTATAAAAATTTATTGACTGCACCTGCATTTTCTTTTACAATAGGAACGGACTGTAAACCGACTAAAAAAGAGGAGAGTAATCCATGCTTGCAAAATACCTGATTGTATTCTTTATATCTATGGTTCCCATTGTCGAATTGAGGGGCGCCATCCCGGTTGCCGTAGGGTTCGGGCTTCCGCTGATTCCCTCTTACATCGTGTGCGTCATCGGAAACATGCTCCCCGTGCCATTTATTTATCTTTTTGCTCGGAAAATACTGACATGGGGCGCCGATAAAAAAGTGATTGGAAGATTTTTTTCATTCTGTCTGGAAAAAGGTGAAAAGGGAGGCAAAAAGCTCCAGGAAAAGGCGGGGCGGGGCCTGTTCGTGGCTCTCCTGCTCTTTGTGGGCATCCCCCTGCCCGGCACAGGCGCCTGGACCGGAACACTCGCCGCCAGCCTGTTAGATATGGAATTTAAGCCCACCGTTTTCGCGGCGATGGGCGGCGTCCTTCTGGCGGGCATCATCATGGGGCTGGCGAGCGCGGGCGTGTTCAGCGCCATCACCGCTATTGTCTGATATAATGCTTTAAAACCACATGGTACGCGTCAACGGCCATGTGGTTTTTCCCCAGATTTTCAAGCTCATGCACTCGGCTCTCTTGCCTCTCAGCATCAAAATCCGCCATTCTGATACGCCCTTGCAATCACATAAGAGGGTTCGTAAAATGCACTGCAATTATAATTATCAATCACATCGCAGAGTTCATTATTATATACTCGTATAATTCCGTCCACAAAATCTTCCTTTGAAGTCATTGTATCCCTGATTAAACGCTGATATACTGCTCCCATATCCAATGGCGATGGAATAATTTCCGTTATTTCTTTATCTGTTTTCGTAATATCATAGTCGCCCTTTTCAAGAGCATAATCACAGATCCAGTCCGCCTCAACCTTCAAGGGGTTTTCACAATGCAGTACATTCGCACAGCTAAGCAGATGATATAAACCCTCTCTCCCAATCATGTTCACAACATATTTGTTCCTCTGCTTGATATTCCTTGCAACCCTCTCTATCATATAACATATAAAATAAAGATCGTCCATTTCTATTTCTTCATCTGGAAAATATTTATTTTTCATAGTATATCACTTCCTTGAAAAGTTAATGTTTTCAGAGCCTCCTCCGTGCAGAAAACAATCTGGTGTGTAAGATGGTTAAATTTCGCCAATCCCCAGAATATATCCCTCGAAATCCTGCCATCCACAAATCCCTCTACAACATTCCAAATCTGATCATCAGCCATCGGGCCTTCAACAATGTCATAATCGTGCTCAATGCCCCGCCTGCATCCTTCCTGCTTGTTCTTTAAATCAAATATCCTTTTTATAAATCTACAACTATTATAACGGGTTTCTGCAAAAAATTCCATTAAAATTTCTTTCTTTGCCCTCTATCACTTTCCAAATGTCATTTCCATCAATTCTTCTGCTATTTTTTTACTTTGAACTCTCATCATGCTATCCTCTATTTTTATTTTGGCCAAAAGATTCATACTTCCATACCACACAATTTCCTGATCTATGACTGCAAAATGCTCGCACGAATCCTCCACTGTTTTCATATAAAAACCGGCCTGGCGCATCGCTTCATGCAGCTGCATCCAAAATCCAGCGTCGCCAAACCCATAAGAATCCGGCGTCCATGTCACAATCGTAATTTCTACTCCTTCCGCTTGCTTAGCCTGCAATAAATGAATCAATTCATAAACCTTTGCGCCGCTTATTGCCGGACTTGATATGACAATATTCTCATTTGCTTCCAACAGATCCCTTCTATAAATATCGTAGTAATTCTGACTGTCAAAAATAGCGTTGACACTTTGTTTTTCGCTTTTAAGGCCACTGCATATCTCATACCCAATCTGTTTATATGCCTTCAATCTCTTTGCGTACATTGCATCAAACATGGGAATATGGCTGTCCACATAATCATATATAATTACACTTTCTTTCCCCTCATAATCACGGTTTAAACGTCCTGCATACTGCTCTACCACGCTTCGAAAGGAAACCGGCATTGCCATGAATAATGTATCCAGTCTTGGAAAATCAAAGCCCTCTCCAATCAGGGAACCCGTTGCGACAAGTATCAGCGATTCAGCCTCCCCAACATGATGTAATTGGTCTAATATCTTTTTATGCTCTTTTTTAGAATTATTTCCCGTCATTAAAAATATATGATCCGCATAATCTCTCATCCGTTCATATAACTTTTCAGCGTGATCTCTGTATCGGGATAACACTACCGGCGTGCGCCCTGCCGATACGCACTCCTTTATGTCGTTTAGAATCTGCTCATCTCGCAGGTCATTAGTGTGAAAAATAAGCTCGATAGCATATTTTTCACACGACTATTTGTGCCGGGGCGTCACAAATAGTTTTTGATGG